>JAYEPK010000450.1:0-2185 GCA_034723935.1 Thermoplasmatota archaeon | reverse complement strand
CTCAAGAGGTCATATTTCGTTAAAGATATCAGGCTCTACCTTGAGAGGATCCGCTCTTTACAGCCAATGAAACTCACGGCAAAGGGCAACCTTACCAGAAAGTTCTGCAGGGACCTGATATCGAATGACATCTGCACCGAGGGGGGTAAACATTTCGATGAATACCCGATCATAAAAGAAGATGATTCCAGTTACCTGCTGATCCTGGATAATTTCACCAAGTTCACCGGATTGACGAAGAAGAGGGGCAACCGTCTATCCCTGACCAGAAAAGGCGAGAAAATGTACAAGGCCTCTTTTAGAGAGTTCTATCTTTTTATATTCGAGAATTACTGCAGGCGTCTGAACTGGGGATGTCTTGATGGCTATCCGGATGCGGATATCATTCAGCGGTCCTTCCTGTACTCGATATTCCTTCTCCAGAAGTACGGGAATGAGAAGAGAGAGACCTCGTTCTATCTGGAGAAGTTCATCAGGGCGTTCCCGAAGGCCATTGATGAATTCAATAAACACCCATTGTATGTGGAGAGAATGTTGCAGAACTGTTATTTTTCCCGTGTTTTCGAGAGATTCATGAAAAGGTTCGGTCTGGTCGAGATCATTGGAACAGATGATGGAAAGTTTTTATTTGAAAGAGATGACCTCATACTGAAAAAAGAACTTATTGATGAGCTGGTACACTGGGATAGAAAATAATTTCTAATTGCATTCTGGAACCTGTTGAACGATACTCGGAAGAACCTTTACGAACCGAAGCAGGTGAGAACATGGACATTACCGGAACCTGGCATATGATCGAAATGGAAACATGGGACGAAGATTCCCTCAACATGGAGGTCCGGGCATACATAAGGATAGAACGAAAGGGGGATGGGGAATTCCATTTCGGCCAGGTACAGGCGGGGATTGTAGGAAGGGTCGAGGATCATATCCGGGGAAAAAGGTTCGAGTTCACTTTCGAGGGGTGTGATGAGAACGATCAAGTGTCGGGACGGGGTTGGATCGAGCTGACCGGAAAGGATACGATTATGGGTGAGTTCATATTTCACAACGGAGATAGTTCAAGATTCGATGCGGAAAGACGAGTGGTTAACAGGATGGATTGAAACATATTGCAGCAATCTATCCTGGAATGGACCCTGAGATGGTTAAAAACTATACCGGGTCCTTACCCCATCTCAAAAGTATGTTGCAGCTCCCTTCCCTGGAGACCATGCAGGGGCCCACAGGTGTAGTGGGAGAGCATGCTTTTCCGAAGAGAGGGCATTCGAACGGATCTATCAGACCTCGAAGGACCTCCCCGCACCTGCATCCGGGAGGCTCGGGGATCTCGAGGTCCATGACCTCTGCGAGGTCATCCTCGTACCTCTTCTCGGCGTCCCCATCCTGATACCTGTCCGAGATCCCAAGACCGGAGGCAGGGATCACCGGAAAACCTCTCCATTTCACATCCCTTGCAGTGAAGGTCTCGTCCATGGCCTTCAGGGCCGTTGGGTTGCCTTCTTCCTTCACGACACGGGAATAAAGATTGACAAGTTCTACTCTCCCTTCGGCCTTCTGTCTGGCGATCTCGTAACAGGCCATCAGAAGGTCGAGAGGTTCGAAACCCGCTATCGCCTGTGGGATCCCCATCTCTTCCGAAAGGAACCTGTAGGGGCGCTCTCCGATTATCATGGATACATGTCCCGGTTCGATGAGACCGTCAAGTCTTACCTCCCCCGATCGTGCAATGAAATCCAGTGCCGGTGGAACGACCCGATGGAAAGAGAGGATAGATAGGTTCTCCGGTCTCTTTTCGTCCATCACCACAGCCGAGGTAGTTGGAGCGGTGGTCTCGAAACCGATGCCAAGGAACACGACTTCCCTGTCCGGGTTCTTCCTGGCGATGTTCACTGCATCGGCTGAGGAGTATACGATCCTGATATCTCCACCGGATGCCTTTGCCTGTGAGAGTGATTCTTCCTTGCCGGAGACCTTGAGCATGTCCCCGAAGGATGTGATGATCTTCCCTTTCTTTGCGAGTACAATTGCCCTTTCGATCTCGGCACCGGTTGTCACGCATACCGGACATCCGGGTCCCTGTCTTATGCTCACACCGACATCTTTGAGCATAGGCTCGATCCCGAACCGGACAAGGGTGTCCTGATGGGTCCCGCATACGTGCATGACGGTGATCTCCTGTCCG
>JAYEPK010000449.1:0-2197 GCA_034723935.1 Thermoplasmatota archaeon | reverse complement strand
CAGTTATGCCGGCGTGTATGAGACCGTCATGGACTTCTGCAAGAAGAACGGTGCTTTCGACCCAACCACAATGGGAACCGTCCCGAACGTGGGTCTCATGGCACAGAAGGCAGAGGAATACGGCTCACATGACAAGACCTTCCAGTGCCCGGGAAATGGGACGGTCCGGATCGTTTCCGAATCGGGAGAGACACTTCTTGAGAGAATGGTTGAAAAAGGTGATATATTCCGCATGTGCCAGGCGAAGGACCTGCCAATACAGGACTGGGTCAAACTGGCCGTAAGCAGGGCAAGAACAACCGGATCACCGACGGTCTTCTGGCTTGACAAGAACAGGGCCCATGACGCACTGCTGATCGAAAAGGTGAACCGTTATCTTCCACAACATGATACGGAAGGACTTGATATCCGGATCATGACCCCTGAAAAGGCCACAGTTTTCTCATGTGAAAGGATCAAAGATGGAAAGGATACTATCTCGGCAACCGGCAATGTCCTCCGTGATTATCTGACCGACCTGTTCCCCATCCTTGAAGTTGGGACCAGTGCAAAAATGCTTTCGATAGTTCCTCTCATGAACGGCGGCGGATTGTTCGAGACCGGAGCCGGAGGCTCTGCACCAAAGCATGTTCAACAGTTCCTGAAGGAAGGTCATCTCAGATGGGATTCCCTCGGTGAATTCCTGGCACTTTCAGCTTCACTTGAACATCTGGCGATAAAGACCGATAATGACAAAGCCCGGATCCTGGCCGTTACCCTTGACGAAGCAACAGGCAAATTCCTTGAGAACAACAGGTCACCTTCCAGAAAGGTCAATGAGATCGATAATAGAGGTAGCCACTTCTATCTGGCAATGTACTGGGCACAGGCCCTTGCCGAGCAGAACAAGGATACCGAACTGAAAGAGCGTTTTGCCAAGATTGCCAGGGAACTAACGGAGAACGAAAGCCAGATTCTGGAGGAGTTGATCTCCGTCCAGGGGCATCCGGTCGATCTTGGTGGATACTACAAACCGGATGATGAACTTGCATCCAAGGCCATGCGCCCCAGCGCAACATTCAATGCGATCATCGATTCCATTTGATCTTGATGGAAGTCCATATCAAGTGTATGGAAGCTGGAACAATATCCATGGCGGTCTCTTTATGGACCCGCTTCATTTAATCATTGAACATATTTCTGATCCTTTAATAATGGAGAGATAATTTATCAATTCAACATGAAAACACTGAACATATCCACTGTGATCCACCAACTCTCAACAATAAAAAGAAAAAAAAGGGGAGCAGAACCCCCCTTCAAATATCAATATCACTCTTTTCTTTCTACCATATAGAGGATATCGTCCCACGGATGCCGGTACAACCCCTGATTCATCCCCTTCTGGTCAAGTACATGACCTATCAGGCCTATTGAACGTCCGAGAACAAAGAAGCCGTTGAGGTATCCGAGGTCCACTATCCTATCGACCTCATCATCATTGAAGAAACCCACGTTCCTGAGCATATCCACCATGAGAACACCTATGGTACCGTCCACGTTCAGAATGAGATTGGACTTCTTCTTCGTGGTCACATCCTGAACTCCAAGTGCATAGTCCAGGAGATCCGTTTTCGGGAAATTGTTCCTTGCATATTCTATGAGAAGTGTGACCCTCCCATCCGGATTCTCAAGTGATTTCACCCTGTGGCCTATACCCGGTATCTTGATGTTCCTGTTCCTCATATCCTTTACGAACTCTCTCGGTGTCAGCTCTTTCTTTTGGGCAGCTTTCATGTGCTTTGCACATCCGTCTATGGCACCGCCGAACCTCGGACCGATGGTCAAAAGACCGGATACAAGACTTGATACAAGGTCCTTGCCGGCCCTTGATGTTACTATCGCGTTGTGTGCCCCGGAAACCGCGGGACCATGGTCGGCAACGATCATCACTGCGAGTTCGATGAATTCCGATGCCCATGCCGGAAACTTTCTTCCGAACCAGAGAAGAGAGATGACATCACCGAGCTTCCCGCCGGAATGGACGATCTCGGATATCGGATATCCCCCGTAATTAACTTCTTCTCCACGATCATCCGCAACGGTTGTAATGAACGAGGTTGGTTTTCTGATCGTTCCTCTTTTCATGGCATCCGTATAATCAACCGGTATGATCGGCAGGTTGGTCGGTTCCTCGATCGATGTGATCTTTCCCTCA
>JAYEPK010000448.1:0-2219 GCA_034723935.1 Thermoplasmatota archaeon | reverse complement strand
GAGAACTCGGCAATACTTCCGTTCCCGACGGAACCATCCGGACCCGAGAGATCGGCGATCGAGATACCGTCGATCACGGTCTCGATCTCGATCGACCATTCCCCGCAGAACTTCCCGTAGCCACCTGCCATATCATACTTGAACGGATATATCTTTAAATTGATGGTATTGTTCCCATTTGGAAGTTGTGATCTGCTCCATTCGTGGAGCATTTCAGGGATCCATCCTTCGGTCGGATCGACAACTGGCTTCATTTCCCTCTGGAACGATCCATCTGTGGCCGATATGTTTCCAGGTCCGAGAGATAGCCCCTCAAATATGGTCCAGTTGTTCAGCATCGATATGGATACGTTCGAGGCGATCTCATCCGGTCCCAGATCTATTTGATAGGAGACATAGGGAATGAGCGGCTGGCCGATCCCTCCGGAAAGGCCGCCACCTTCGAGGACAGCCCTTTGACCTTCTTCCATCTCGATGAACTCGACCTCATCTATCGATATCTCGAGACTTCCTGAGCTCCGGGTCATCTCAAGAGGACCGAGGAGGTTCATCTGATAGAAACTGGGTCTGCCATCCGTTCCAAAGGCCGGGTCTCCATAGAGGTTGTACTTCTGCGCCCAACAGTCACGATCATCATCGACCATCTCCCTTTCCATGTTCCGAAATGCAATACCAATTGGTACACCCTCCACATAATCCTTCATGATCCGATTGGCTTTATTGTTGAGATGTCTGAGAGATGGGATCGTCGCTCCAATATAGATACCTGCACCATTTCTCATGCATGCTTCTGCGAAGCTGTTGTTCGTGTCCTGATATCCGCCGGTGCTGCAGGCAGAACCGAAAATGACAGGGCGGTGGGTGGAACTCTCCCAGGAAAGTTCATCGATATCTTCAGAATCAAATAGGGAGACCCATTCCTCGATATCTCCGTGGTCCCGATAGAAGATAACATCCTGCTCTGCCATGTGAGGGGATACCAGTTCCTTGAAGGTCTCATCTATGGCGGCAATATCCAGGATGGTCAGTGTATTGTTGGATAGTATCACAACCTCCTGAGATCCTCCGTCACCTTCCATCTCCGCACAGTACAATGAACATGGATCGGTTGAATATGTGAACAGCTGTGGATTGCAACCTCTGAAGAACCACCTCTCATGTTCTTCATACCATTTTAACCCCATGGAGTAGATCGAGGCATATGTTCCACCGGGAATGATGTATGTGAATTGACCTGCGCCCTCCTTTCCGACATTTCCAATACAAAAACCGGTATCAAGACCGAGATAGCTCATCACTTTGGATTCCAGTTCCATATCAGGTCCCAAAAAGCAATTGATCCTTCCACTGGTGGGAATGGTAACGATGATATCTCCGACCCCATCCGTGTTGATATCGGTAAAACCTATCTGGGAATAAGAATCTATCCTATCCATATCAATGGTCTCAACGATCGCACCTTCATTATCCAGGATTATGATATAATCCAGTTCATGGTGTGTTATCGCGATCTCGTCTGTTCCGTCATTATCCCTGTCAAGAACACATCCTGTATTATGCTCGTAAAATAGAATGTTGTTGGAATCCAGAAGTGAAAAGGTTTGGTCGAATATCTTCATCACTCCCTGTTCAAGACCGTCACTCCCAGGTTCCAGTATCACGATCTCCAATGCAGCATCGTCATCCATCTGTGCAACGAGGACCCACGATAGACTTGAGAAGTCCGCATCATGGGACTCGATGGTCTCCGTGTCAGGGTGAACGATGTACAACGTGTCGTTCCCGCTGTCCAGGACGACGACCTCACCCATTCCATCATTATCTATGTCACCTGCTGCCATCTTTCCATTCTGTACCGAGAAGTCCACTTCCATCTTATTGAGGTCGATCACATCGCTGATATGGACCGTTGTAACATCATCCATGAGGGGTTCAATATGGTTTCTGAGGTCCTCGGTATTCGGATAATATTCCATCATACCGTTCCATCCTCCGGAAGTGAGAAGGGCAGACCCTGTCGGATCGTTCAGCAGTTCACCGGTTGCAACACCGATCGAAGTATCCAGCTGCGGCAATATCTCTTCAACTGAATCCCCTATGAACCTCCCGACGATCACCTCGGGTTCATCGCCGCCCTTGAGGTTCGAATATCCATGATCACTGGCCGGGATGTCACCCGAATCATAGTCCCATGCTGGAATGATATCCATCTCTCCGAG
>JAYEPK010000447.1:0-2220 GCA_034723935.1 Thermoplasmatota archaeon | reverse complement strand
TGGGAAATCCCCCAGTCACCATGTCTGCCAGTTCGTTCATGGACGGCTCCCTGCCTTCCTTGAAAGCATTGAAGATTATTGTCGTGATCTTGAGCCGATCGGTCTTTGTGGTGGCGAACTTGACCTTGTTCAGAAGGATCTTCGCCTCCTTCTTCGGCTCCTTCTTCACCCCTTTCGATCTGTATGCCTCATTGAAGAATATCTCCTCCTGCCCCTTGCCGGAACTATATATCTTCTCCACGAGGTCACCATCGAACTCTTCCACGAACTTCATGAAGCTCTTGTATCCGAATCTGTTCTCTGAAAATGATGGATCAAGCTTGAGCAGATCGTGTTTGAATTGCGAAGGTAGAACGGGTTTGCTGATATCTTCCATGTTGTTCATGTAACGGACTAGAAGCTCCCTTGCCTCATTGATGTCCTTGAAATTCGAGTGGTCGAATGGCACGGATTCCTCGTCCGGTGAGCCTATTAGGTCCTCCAGGGATCGGAACTCGTTCGAATTGCTCTTCACAAGCCTTCCCACCGAATGATCGAAACCCAGGACGATCACCTTCTTGCCCCTGGCCTTGATAAGATGGATCAACGGGACAAAGTCCGAATCACCGGAACCGATTATGATCGTATCCACCGTGTTGAAGACGGCCATGTGCTCCATTACATCCACTGCCAGCTTCACATCGGAGCCGTTCTTTCCCTGCTGGTTGGTCGCTGGCAGATGGATAAGCTCGAAACCTTTGTTTATGAGCTTGATCTGGTACTGGGAGAAAAGCGAGTTCGACCAGTCCGCATAGGCCTTCTTTATGCAAATTGTTCCCTTGGTGGCCGCGAAATCCACTATACTTGCAATTTCGAGCGGTCTGTCCTTCTTCGGATATGCCTCCTCTGCCGAGAGAGCAAGGTTCTCGAAATCAAGAAAGATTGCAATATTTTCCTCTGACATGTTTATCCTATGTACCTAACAAGAGTGGTATTTATACTTTGTTTAGCCGGGAAAACTGTTATTTCGAGTTTCTGAACGGTCGATGGCTCCAAATGGAATTGCATTTTCCCCACTGTGCCTGTATGCACGGTCTTCACCCAATGTTTATCTCCAAAGATGATCATTACCCGATACTCTTTACAAGGGGGAGCTGAAAATGGTATTGATACTGACAAGGGAAGATGTGACGGCCGTCCTGCAGATGAAGGATTGTATCGAAGTGCTTGAAGCTGCTTTTACCGAACTCTCGAACGGGACAGCTGTCCTGCCTCTTCGGATCGGTATAAAACCCCCGGGAGGAATTTCGCTCTACATGCCTGCCTACCTCAAGGAGATGAACGCACTGGCCTGCAAGGTTGTCACGGTCTACAAGGACAATCCGACCAAACACGATATGCCCACTACAATAGGCAAGGTCCTTCTCCAGGACCCAACAACAGGTGATGTTGTATGCATCATGGACGGAGGTTATCTCACCGCTGTACGAACCGGAGCTGTGAGCGGACTCGCAACAAAATTCCTGGCAAGGGAGGATAAAGGACAGGTAGCTGCGATATTCGGAGCCGGCGTCCAGGCAAAGATGCAGCTCTGGGGAGTGTTCGAGGCACGGAACCTTTCCAGGGCAATGGTTTACGACAAGTTCCCGGAGGCTGCGAAAAAGTTCGCAAAGGAGATGTCCGGGAAGCTCGGGATCCCCGTGACCGCGGTCCGGAACTCCGAAGAGCTCCTTGATGCAGATATCATCTGCACCGCAACGAGTTCTCCGACACCGATCTTCGACGGCTCGAAGGTGAAGGAAGGAGTCCACATCAATGGGATCGGCTCCCATACTCCAGGTGCAAGGGAGCTTGATACAGCAATTGTTCAACGCTCGCTTTTCATAGCAGATTCCAGGGAAGGATGCCTCAGCGAGGCCGGGGATATCATGATACCGATACAGAACGGGGAGATCACTGAAGACCACATCTTTGCCGAGCTCGGTGATGTTGTGACCGGAAAGGAACAGGGAAGGTTCGATCCTTCCCAGATAACACTGTTCAAATCCAACGGACTCGCGATACAGGATACTGCAACAGCGAAGCTTGTCTTTGACAAGGCAAGGAAAATGGGTATCGGCAAAGAGATCGATATCTGATGAGCCTATTCCTTCGATAGCTTTTCGATCTCTGTTACAAGTTCATCGATCATGGTCCTGTCCCGGAACCTTTCCACCATCATGTCCCGGACCTTCTTCCTCT
>JAYEPK010000446.1:0-2221 GCA_034723935.1 Thermoplasmatota archaeon | reverse complement strand
GATATAATAACCTGAATGACGTACACAATATCAAACTTACCTGGTATACGTTAAACGACCCCAGGTTCGTGGAATATCAGGTATGGGGGCAATCCTATTCCTTCACCAATATTCAGGATGCTTTTCTCGTTGCGAACATAACGAACAGGGATACAACAGAACTTGTCATCTCCGAGGTAGGGGGCAGCGATGTATTCCAGGGAAATGAATATACCTTTACCGTCCTTGTGCTCGACTACAATGGACATATTGACACTATTGTAGATGAGAAAAACTCTGACAGTGTACATCCGTTCAATAACGAGGGGCCCGTCCCGGACCAGGTAAAAGGGGTGTCCCTGAAGGACAGAGGCGCCGATAAAGGAGGAGTTCTCCAGATCACCTGGTTCAACCTGATCTCAGAGGGAACGTTCTGGCAGTACAATGTGTATTTTTCCGACGAGGAGATCACAGACGTTACAACCATGGAACCGGTCTCGGTGATAGGTAATTACAGGACGGGTTCACATGAAATTGCAGATGTCGATGGAGAAAGGCTCACAGACGGTAAATTGTACTACGCAGCAGTCACCATGGTCAACTGGGACTTTATCGAGAACACCACACTTGATGCAAATAATTACGACTCTGCCGAGCCCATCAACCAATCTGACAATACACCCCCACAGGTGGCCGTGACAGGTGCTGGATATGATAACTCCAGCGTTACAGAGACTAGCTTTTCTATCTTCTGGAATGTTGTTTCCGAAGAGCAGGTGATGGACTTCGATCGCTATCTGGTTATCTGGAAAGGAACAAGGTCCGGCAGTATCGAGATCCGGAACAGGGGGCATGTAACATACATCATCGGGGGTCTCGAGAGGGGTGAGGAATACTGGTTCAACATCACCATCATTGATGACAACGGGAATATTGGCCCTTCCATGAATTCCATCAAGGTCATAACCGCTGGTGTCAACCAACCCCCTATTATAGATATGATCAAGATCTCTACCTCGGAAGAGGTCTATAACAGGACCTTTGAGACCGCTGGTGAAGCGATCATATTGAAGGAAGAGCAGATCAAACAGGACATATACTTCACAGGTTCAGCCTCTGACGATTATACAAGTATAAACAATCTTGAGTTCACCTGGAACATCACCACCCCCATGAACACCTATATCGAAAAGTATGGATATGTATTCCCACTGGAGCTTACCGATACGGGAACATATATCATCATCCTGGAGGTCGCGGACAATGAGGGCGGGGTGTCCGAAACGCTCACGATCACTCTCGAGATAGAGGAGAATGAAGAAAACGGCGGACCACCTGCATGGATATGGATCATTGTCCTGATCGCTGTTGTATTTATCGCCATTGCTGTCATTGTCTTTGTAATGCTTTCCGGAAAGAGATCACAGCAGAAGCAGATGCTTGAACAGTACGAGGACAGGAGAAAGGACATCGAGACCATGGAAGCGATCTACACGGACCTTCCTACCTGGACCTGTGACTGTGGAATGACCCAGGCAAAGATATCCGAGAATGCATACTGCAATTCCTGTTATCAATCCCATGAAGCCGTTCCGATCGATGGTATCGATCAATACCTCAAGGACCACGAGCTCGTCCTTGCCGAGATGAGGGTTGCCATCCCATTCAACTGGAACGGACAAGACACTGCAATTGATAATGCCAAAAAAGACCTTGAAGACAGGAAAGAGAGGGCACTCAAAGCCCTCAACCAGGAATTTGCCCAGTGGCTGAAGGGAACGGAATACGAATCCGAGATCCCCGATGAAGAAGAAGAAGACAGCAGGCAGCAAGGTGGAATGATCGTTCCGGAAGGAGCCATCATTCCCGGACAGATGCCTCCATCCTCTCTTACACAACCAACCCCCATGACACCTCAGCCGATGCCTGGAACGCCTCAAGTACCACAAATGGGCGCTCCAATGCAGCCGAAGCCAATGGGAGCACCGGGAACACCACAGCAGATGAGACCTGGAACGCCACAACCAATGAGACCTCAGCAACCTCAACAGTGATATTTGATCTTGAAAATTCCAGGAACACCGGGAATTTTCATCTTTCATTGTGAGCTCCGGCCGGGGCGTATGCGGATCTGGTTCTTGTATGAATAACAGGTGAAGACCTCTTCGTGAGTGTCTCATATGTTTAATATATACGGAGCCGGTAACAGTTCAAGTTAAAAGTTGGAGAAATAAATTCATGG
>JAYEPK010000445.1:0-2225 GCA_034723935.1 Thermoplasmatota archaeon | reverse complement strand
ATTTTGATTACTGGGTGGGGCGATTAACACCGTTTACGGGACAGGGGAAAATGGATCATTGATGTCTCACAAAAGTGGTTCACCACCGATCATGGGACGGAGGTTCGAACACACTCATTTAAGGGCCCTGCCCCCAGTGGGATCATTGAAGTGGATATTCCACACGGTCCTTGGTGGTATAGATCCTTTGGGTCACGGTGTGGGATGATAAGTCAGAATAGGATCCTGATTTGAGACTGATCATTAAGTTTTCTAACAATAATCATATATAGTGTACAGTACCTAATAGGTATCAGGTAATAGTATGGCCACACAGGTTAACGTCAGATTGGATGAAACGTTGTTGAGTGAGATCGATACTCTGACAAAGGTTCTACATGTTTCACGAACTGAATGGCTCAGGATGAAGATCGCTTTGGCTGTCAAGAATGATACTCTGAACCTCAGAGAAGCGGTCGCCATCGAATATGCCAAAGGGAGAATATCGGATGATGAACTTAAAAACCTGCTCGGCGCCGATGCCGATGATGTAAAATTCATAGTAAAACATCTGAAAAAAGGAAAGATCGAACTGGATGAAATGATGGACAAAGGTGAACTATGAAAAGATCGTTTGCATTCGACACATCATCATTGATATCGTTGGGTTATACCAATTTATTCAGGGAAATATTGGAAACATTCAATATCATAGTAACAGAAGGGGTTATTTCTGAATTGAAAGATATGACAGAGATAAAAGACGATACATCAGAGATAGCCTCAAAATGACTGGATATAAAGTCAAGTATGGAATTGAGGCATTCTGAAAAACGGAAACACGCCGAGGATGAATTGTTCGAGATATGCAAATCAGAATCGATAATAATGGTCACTGACGATGTGAAAGCGGTAAAAAGGTTTGGAGATGATGTAAAACATTATTTCAGTCCTCATATCATCTATGTATTATTCAAGAAAGGAAAAATCTCAAAGAAAAGAGCGTTGATATCACTTTCTCTCATGAAGGATAAAAGAGACTGGAGGTCCAACATAATTGCTACGACTGGCACTTTGCTATTCGATGAAGAAAGATAGATACTTTTAACAATAGAGGTCGACACTTTTTTCACAGGGTCGATCAGGCCCCCCGAAAGGGAATCGAATTCATTGTAAGGGTTACCAACAAAGAGCTAACAGGATAGGTGCGATGTTTGATTTGCCCGGAATGCGGTTCAGACAGGTCTATTAAATACGGTAAGGGATCCTCACGCCAGATATTCAAATGCAAGGATTGTTCCAGGAAGTACATATCACAACCCGAAAGAGGGTACGAGAAGTCTGTTGTTGTTGATGCCTTGTGCCTTCATTCACTCGGTATGTCCATGAACGATGTTGTTCTGAAACTCAGAAAGAGATACAGGAAGAAGATATCCAGGAGCACGGTCCACAGATGGATCAAGGATACCGAGAAGATCAGGTCACGATCCAGATCGGAAATATCACGGATGGATGATCCGGTGATCATCAGGGACCTTCTCCATTCGAACATGGTCTTCAAATTCTCCATACATCGATCCAAGGTTGAAAGATGCGGATATGATGCTCTGGAAAAGTATCTTTTTGAATTCCAGGATCGGCCCGAGTTCCAGGATGGTAACCGTTGTTCTTCTCTGAAAGTCGCTGTTGATGCCAAGGTGGAAAGGAGAGAGGACCCTGCATGTGAGGCTGCATCTTTCTGTATCGATCGAACGGTGGAAAACAGGAAGAGACATGAGATCGTCGAGAGGTTCATGCTTTTCAATGATGATGTTACCGTTGCCACGGAGGTTCCCGTATACTTCTGGGACAAGAAGATCGGCTCGGTAACCGGTCATATAGATATCCTGCAGGTCAAAGATGGAAAGGTCCGCATACTCGATTACAAACCCGGAGCCAGAAAAGAGCATCCTGAAGGTCAGCTTCTGATGTATGCAAGGGCACTATCATACAGAACGAAGGTTCCCTTGAAGGATATGGAATGTGCCTGGTTCGACGGGAATGATTATTTCTGTTTTACTCCCGCTGATGCGATCTGGAAGTGGAGATGATATATCATCTTTTGAAAGAGGACCATCCGTCCAAGTAGGATCCTTTTCACAGGGCCGAACAGGCTCCCCTAAAGGGAAGATGATCTATTGATATGAGCTCGAAAACACCGGATATGGGACGATCGAATACCACCGGACATGAGACATTTTACCACC
>JAYEPK010000444.1:0-2227 GCA_034723935.1 Thermoplasmatota archaeon | reverse complement strand
GGGTCTTTGAAGGTCAATTGTCACATCGATGGTCCTCATTCCCGTATTTCCTGCAAGATCGTATGCTATCACCCTGATCTCGTGCTCTCCCTCTTCCAGTTGAACATTGTATCTTCCCTGTTTCAACGAATTGTCCCTGAGCTGATCGTCAATGTAAAGCTCATAGTGGTCAAGTCCATACTTCTCGATGGAGCTCCATTCGAGACCGATGGATGAACTGTTCAGATAGACGCCATCCTGGGGGTATATGAATGCCGGGGATGGTGAAGTGCGGTCGATCGTGATCTCGATGCTGTCCGAGACAGTATTGCCAGCAATATCCTTGGCCCTGACCGAGATAGTGTGCCAGCCCTCCTGGGGTATGGTTATCGTATGTGAAGTTGAATCCAAAGGAAGTGTTGTCGGTGCCTCATTGTCGATCATTATCTCGATGTTCGATATGACAAGGTTGTACACAAGGTATTCCCATGCCACAGTGAATTCGGTAGAACTCGTGGGTCTATCAAATATGGGGGAGATGATGTTCAGTGAAGTGTTCCTGGATATGACGAAGGCGAGAGAATCCTTCTCGGAGTTCCCGGCAAGGTCGAAGACCTCCATTATCAGAGTGTGGGCACCCTCGCTCAGAAGTACGGAAAATCCATTTCCGGCCTTTTCCGATGTCTCACCCTGATCAATCCGCGTCATTATCCTGTCGATCCCGAAATTATCGCTTACATCCCATTCAAAGATCACAAGGTCGTTGGATATCACCGATCCCTGCGCAGGGGAGAGTATCTCCACATCTGGTTCTGATATGTCCACTGTGAAGTGTATGGTCTCCGTAATGATATTCCCGTAATGGTCGGTGAACGAAAATTCCAGACCATGCTCTCCTTCACCTGCGGTGAGGACGAATGGATCGACGGGGTCCTTCTCTTCCTGGTCATTTCCATCAAGGGATATCATAAGTTCTGACGGGACGAATTCCCGGGTCAGGCTCCAGGAGACCGGTATGCTTGTGGAATTGTAATAATGGTCCTTTCCAGGATCCATTATGGTGAAAGGTTTTCTTGTTTCGTTCACCGTTATACTCATTTCCACGATCCTGTACAAATTTCCCCTATCGGTAACTTTGAACTTCAACCAGTATGATCCCTGGACAAGGTAGAGGCCGTAGTTATTGTATCCGGTAAGGTTGATCCACGGGCTTAACCCCTCCCTTACTTCCACCTTCTTCACACCGCTGAGGTCATCGGATGCTTCCCATGACAGGTTCAGATATGAGTGCTTTTGATATTTTCCAGATGGTGAGATGATCCTGATATCGGGTCTGGTAAGATCGAAATACGGGTTTGTAACAGGCATTCTATCTTTTTCACCCACTGCCGATTGAATGCCGTAACCTGCCCCGTCCACGATTCCATCGGAATTGTCGTCAGGATATGTCAGATCCCTCCAGTGATTTCCAATGGTCTCGTTGTTCCATGACATCTGACCATAAAGGTCTTCAGCCTGGGATCTCCCGGTAGAATAGGTGGTTCCGGACCCGTGGTTGAACCTGAAGATATTGCGCCAGATCACAGATGTCGGATTTCCGCCATTTCTCACCTTCATCCCGAAGTTCGTACAGTTCGAGATCGTGTTGTTGAACACCTTGAAATATTTCATCGATGGATTGTCGGTCACCCAGTAGAACCAGATGCCGTTGTCCGCAGATCCATTGATGATATTGTCCTCGATCCTCAATGAGGCCCAAGATGGATAATATGTCCTGACAGGAGAATATGAATTTGGGTGATATATGAACATACCATTTTTTCCACCCTCGATGGTATTGTTCGCGATCTTTATCCTGTTGCAGTCAGCCACACGGATAACATGGTCCGATGGGTCCACACCAATGAGATCATTGCCCTGAATGTCCGAAAAGTAGCCCGAGTACAACCTGACTGAAGTCACATTGAATGTATTGTTGGCGAAGTTCGAGTATCTCCACTTGTAGTGATCGTACGAGTTGATACTGCCTTTGTTACGGGTAAAATGGATGGTACTTGTGTAGTCGAGATCGATATCCATGCTTGGACAGTTGAACGTATTGTTGATGAAATGGTCATCAGTGCCGTAATATGCGTAGATGATATCTCCGGTACCCGATGGATTGTTGAACGTGCATCTTGTTATCGTGACCCTGACCGGAATATACAAAGATACATGCACACCACCGCCGTTGATCGTGATATTGTCA
>JAYEPK010000443.1:0-9800 GCA_034723935.1 Thermoplasmatota archaeon | reverse complement strand
GAACTTCCACCACCGTCAGTTGCAGGAAAGGTTCTGGTCATCTGGTCACCGGTTTTGTCTGGAGTAAGCCCCCCTTGATAATAAGCTTTATCTGTTTTTTGACAACAGGAAAAGGAACGTGGGAAGGGTAGTTTTTTTATCTATCGTTATCTATAGATACCTATGGGAAAGCTGCTTGTTTGCGGAAACCTGAACATAGATCGTATCCTCGAGATCGAATATCTCCCCCATGACGGTCAATCCGCTCCTGTCCATTCACAGCGAATTGTGTTCGGAGGATGTGGTGGGAACATTTCCTCGGCTGCTGCCAAGCTCGGGATACCGGTCGTACTATCATCTGTTGTGGGAGCCGATCTTGATCCTCGTTACAGGGAGCTCCTTGAACGTACCGGTGTGGACCTTTCGGGTCTTGTAGTTGATCCAGAACTCCCATCTCCCTGCTGCACCGTTCTCTCGGCCCCGGATGGACATCAGGCCTATGCATTCATGATGGGTGCCATGAACAAACAGTCCGGGATCGATATCCCCCCGTCAGATGGTGTTCAATATCTACATATCGCTACCTCTTCACCTGAGTTCTGCCTGAAGGTTTCCGGACATTTCGGAAAAAAGGGAATTCCTGTTGGTTTCGATCCCGGGCAGGAGATATACTTCAGGTGGAAAGGCCCGGAGGTCAAGAAGGTTCTCGGGAATTCGAACAGGTTCTTTGGAAATCTTGGAGAATGGGAATACCTGATGGATATACTGGATATCGAATGGCAGGAGAAGAGTGTGGGTCATGTGGTGTATCCGTTCTCAAGACCCGTTTTCGGTATGATAGACGAAGCGGTCGTGACCCTTGGAAGAAGAGGTTCCATGCTCATCAACAAGGATGGTGCCGTATTGTGCGAGCCGGTCGAGTTCGGTCATCATATCGACCCAACAGGTGCAGGGGACGCATTCCGGGGAGCATTCTATGCTGCACTTATGAAGGGTTATTCATCCGTAGAGGCCATGAAGTTCGGGAACGCGATGGGGGCAGTTTCGATAACTTCCGCAGGTCCACAGGATTACGAGATGGACTGGGATGGCCTACAAGAACTTGCAGAAAAAGGATAACCCGCTCAGCTCGCCCATCATTCATCATTGATCAGCCATGTCTCTTACATCATCGCGGGAGTCAAGCAAAGGGTCTTTGGGTATATAGGTCTATTTTAATTGTCGTCTCCGGATCGGTTGTTCTATGCGTTCCATATCGAAATTAATTAAAATGAAATGGTCTCTAGGCAAGCCGTGAGTTACGTCCAGGAAAGGATCGAGGCCCGACTAAGAATAGGCCCTGTCCATATGACGCTGATAGACCCTGACAAGCAGGGACCTGAAGAGGCTGCAAGGATGGCCAGGCAGGCCGACCTTGGAGGCACTCACTTCCTTCTGGTCGGCGGGACGACCGGTGTGGACAACCACAAGCTGGATACGACCATTGAAGCTGCAAGGAAAGCCTCGGACACCCCGTTGATCATATTCCCGACAACGCATACCGTGCTCTCCTCACAGGCAGATGCAGTGTTCTTCATGAGCCTGCTCAATTCCAACGATGTTGGTTTCGTTGTGAGGGAAGCAGTGAAGGCATCTCTCAAGATCTGCGAGATGGAACTGGAAGTTCTGCCCGTAGGCTACCTGGTATTCGCTCCTGGAATGACCGTAGGCAGGGTGGGGAGCGTGGACCTCATCGAGAGGGATGACCTGCAAACAGCGAGGGAGTATGCAAAGTCCATAGAACTCTTTGGAATGAAATATTGCTACCTTGAAGGAGGTTCCGGGGTAAAGGACCCGATACCGGAAGAGATGATATCTGCTGTAAGGTCCATTATCAATATCCCTCTCATCATCGGAGGGGGTATCAGGGATCCGGAGACCGCATCATCACTGGTAAGGGCCGGAGCGGATATCATCGTGACAGGTAACATGGTCGAGAGCAACGGGAACCTTTCCACTGCTGTGAAGGAGATGATCAAGGCCATGGAACAGGGATGGAAGGAGAGATAAGGATGGAACCCAGTTCCCACATCATCGGCTCTCCGATAGGTGATCTCGCCGTTGAATTCTCATCAAGAGGTCTAAGATCTCTCTCATTGATAAGGGATAACAGGAATAGGGATGATCTACACGGTCTTGATGATCGTGAATGCAGCGATGAACTGTCTGCTGTCAAGACATATATCAGCGATCATTTCTTCTGCAGGGATCCGGGAAGATCCGGCATAGATCTTGACATGGAAGATATGTCCTGTTTCAGAAGGGAGGTCTATGAAGAGCTTATGAAGGTTCGCTTCGGGGAGCTTGTGACCTACGGGGAACTTGCGAAGAGGGTTGGAAGACCTGGCTCGGCAAGAGCGGTAGGTCAGATGATGAACAGGAACCCATTTTTGATAATCGTTCCATGCCACCGGGTCATGGCGCAAGACAGAAAAGGAGGATATTCTCTGGGTGGTTTCGGAGCAGGGATCAATGTGAAAAGGGTCCTTCTGCGGATGGAGGGGCATGAGGGGTCGGAGATCCAGGGTCTATAATTTTTACATATATGGCAAAGATTTTATATAGGCTAACTAATTTAGGCATACCTAACAATGTGAACGAACCCTAAAGGGTGCCGACCATGAACCCGATATATATTCCAAAGAACAAACGCCCCCTTTCCACGGTGAAGGATGGAGAGAGGGTAGTGATCAGGGATATAGCAGGCGGTCGGAGCGTGAACTTGCGTCTTTCCGAACTGGGTCTCGGGGTTGGTTCCAAGGTGACGGTCCTCCAGAATGCAGGAGGTCCGGTCATAGTGTTCTACGGGGATTCCAGGATGGCACTGGGACGCGGTGTGGCATCCAAGATGATCGTGGAATGATCGTATCCCGGGCATTTCCGTGGTGATAAGATCTCCACACCGGTCACAAATTGTTTTCATCTAACAGGTGTATATAAAAGCCTCACTGGAAAAAAGTATATGGGCCAGTAATCCGGCCCATTCCTGTTGGGTCAACTTCATTGTTCTATCTGCTTTTTCAGGATAATGTTTCCGGTCAGGGAAGCGTAAGGGGAGGAGAAGGTGCTGATGCTGGAAATTGCCCTTTCCAGATCCTTCTTTGATCTTACCTCGTAATCCCGGGACGGGAATACCTGGACTTTCCCTTCTACAGAGTATTCATTTAATAGACTTGAATCCAGTTCCTGTTTTATCTGCAGCAGATCCTTGAAGCTGTGTATGTTTCCTGTTGACAGCTTGGTTTTCATTTTGATCCACCATTCGTTTTATTTGAGCTCGCCCCCTATGGTAAGCGCATTGTATCGAGTTCAATGGGAAATGACCATCTTCTGACAATGTCGAAGTTTATGTACAGGGATATTGGTCTCTCTGCGTTGTCATCTCGTCACATTGACGTGGAATGCACCCCCTTGAGGGATAATAGTACATTGGGTTCGAGGGAAATAAATGTTTTCTCGATTGTCCCACGGAGCTCCCGGAGGAATTCACTTTTTTATAAAGTTCATTTCGATCTCCCATCAATACCTCAATTTATTGAACGTATTGGTCGTTCCACGTCCGCTGGCGGTTATCTGCGTATTTTAACGAAAGGGTTTAAAATCGCGCACCCACTATTGAATCCATGGATGAAGGCACAGACGACCTTGCAGTCCACAATATCGATTACGATGCCGATTACAGGCCGGAGTTCCATGATTTCTACGATCTCATGAAGTTCAGGGTGAGCAAGATCCTGCTGGTATCATCTCTATACGATGCTTTCACCCTTGAAGAAGATGGTCTGATCTTCGAGCAGCTGTCTGAAGAGTACCGTGAATTGACACTCCCCTTTCCCCCTCAGGTATTCAGAGTTTCCTCCGGGAAGGATGCTCTCGAAGAGCTTCGAAGTTCAAGTTACGACATGGTCGTTACCATGGCACGCATATCGGATATGGACCCGATCGATTTTGGAAAGAAGGCAAGGTCAATAAAAGAGGGCATTCCAATAGTGCTTCTGCTAACCGATGCAGGTGATCTGAACCAGTTCAAAGATCTCGAGTTCAGAGGGGCCATCGATCGCACATTTTTCTGGAACGGTGATTCTGCGCTTTTCATGGTAATGACCAAGTTCATTGAAGATATGATCAATATTGATGCCGATACAGATACCGGTCGGGTAAGGATAATTCTGGTCGTGGAGAACAGTCCCCGTTTCTATTCTGTTTTCCTTCCGATCATCTACACTGAGACCATGAGGCAGACCCAGGCCTTGATCAGTGAGGGTCTGAACGAGAACGAGAAGCTTCTCCGGAGGAGAGCCCGACCCAAGATACTTCTCGCCCGGAACTATGATGAGGCAAAGGTCATCATCGAGAAGTACAGGAAATATATCCTTGGCGTCATTTCCGACATCTCCTACGATATGGGGGGTGTAAAGGAGGAAGAAGCTGGATTTCAGCTTGCACAGGAGCTTGGAGAGGATTTCCCGATACTTCTCCAATCCTCGAAGATCGAACATAAGGATAAGGCCGAGGCCATGGGTATTCCGTTCATTCACAAGAACTCCGAATCCATGCTTCACGACCTCAGGGATTTCTTCAAAAAACACCTGGGTTTCGGCCCTTTCATGTTCATGATGCCTGACGGTTGCGAGGTTGGAAAGGCCTATGATCTTGATCAGTTCAGAGAACTGCTGGAAAAGGTACCTCCGGAGTCAATAGACCTCCACGGTAGAGCGAACGAATTCTCGAAATGGCTGATCGCCAGGCAGGAGGTCGAGCTCGCCATGAGGCTCCGGTCGAAGAAGGTAACGGACTTCAGGAATGTGGAAGAGATCAGAAAATATCTTCTGAAGGAGATCGGTGAGACCAAGAGAAGGAAGCAGATGGGACTTATAATCGATTTTGATAAACAGAAGTTCGAGTTCGAAGGTTCCGTCACTCGACTTGGAGGTGGTTCTCTTGGGGGGAAGGGGAGAGGTATAGCATTTCTGTCCTCGCTTCTACACCAGACCGGCATCGAAACCCGTGTCAGAGGGTGCAGGATGGTGATCCCGGACACACTGGTGATCGGAACCGATGTCTTCGACAGGTTCCTGGACGAGAACGATCTTCACGATACCATACACAAACCTCCCTCCGATGAGGAGATATCGAATATCTTCATAAATGCCAAACTTCCGGATGAGATCCGGAGATCTCTGTCAACATACCTTCGGAACGTAAAGGTGCCTATTGCTGTACGTTCCTCCTCCCTTCTCGAGGATTCACAGAACCAACCTTTCGCAGGAATCTATTCGACCTACATACTTCCAAACAGATGCGGGAAAAGGAAGGCAATGCTCGAGCAGTTGTGTAAAGCTATCAAACTGGTCTATGCTTCCACATATTTCAAGGCTGCCAGGGCATACATTCAAACAACCGTACACATAACGGAAGAGGACAAGATGGCGGTCGTCATCCAGAAACTTGTGGGGAACGAGTACGATGGAAGTTTCTATCCGGTGTTCTCGGGAGTGGCCCAATCCAACAACTTCTATCCCGTAGCTCCACTCAAGAGGGAAGAAGGAGTGGCAAGTGTCGCATTGGGTCTTGGACGAATAGTTGTGGAGGGGGAGAACGTTCTGAGCTTCTCCCCGCATCATCCGAATGCAGTCCAGGGATTCGGAAGTCCAGAAGAGGTTCTAAAGAACTCTCAGAAGCATTTCTATGCACTTGACCTGAAGCACAGCTCTTGCTACGACCTGAAAAAAGGAGAGGACGTGACATTGGTCACGTTTCCGATCTCGAAGGCCGAGGAGCATGGTTCCCTGGATAGCATAGCTTCAAGTTATGATGCCAACGATAACAGGATAAGGGATGGTGTTGGATATCCAGGTCCAAAGATGATCACATTTGCCGGGATACTCAAATACAATATGGTCCCCCTGGTGGAAATACTGAAAACAATACTCGAGATCGGCAGAATGGGAATGGGCCGGGATGTGGAGATAGAGTTCGCTGGTTCCATTGATCGGAAGGGAGATCCGGAATTTTACCTGGTCCAGATCAGACCCCTTGTGACACTGAAGGAGAGGAGACAGGTTGTAATCTCGGACCAGGATTCGGATAGGGCGATCCTCCTCACCGACAAGGCACTGGGTAATGGTCTGATCGAGAGGGTTTACGATATGATCTTCGTCGATCCCGAAAAGTTCGACAGATCGATGACCGTTCAGATGGCAGAGGAGATCGAGGAACTGAACAGGGAACTCAAGGGGACTCCCTACATACTGATAGGTCCTGGCAGATGGGGAACCCAGGACAGATGGCTTGGCATTCCGGTCGAATGGGATCAGATATCCGGTGCAAGGGCAATGGTCGAGGTATCCCTTCCGGGATTTGCAATAGATCCATCTCACGGTACCCACTTCTTTCACAATATCACATCCCTCGGGATACCTTACTTCACGGTGATGCATAACAGGAAGGGGCATAAACTGAACTGGGACCGGATCAGGCAGATGGATAAGATCAAAGGAGATGGTCTGGTGATGCATGTCAGATCCAGGGAACCTCTCCTGATCAAGGTTGATGGGAGGACCGGCAAAGGTATGATCGTTGAGATGGATGATGATGGAGATGGTGGTATCAGCTGATCATTCGTATGATCTCAGTAGAAAACTTTATTGGCATGATGTTGATGGTTTGCAGGGTTCAATATGAAATGGTTGTTCGCATCGGACCTTCATGGAAGCTCAATTCGCTTCCGGAAGCTTTTCCTATCTGTCAGGGAGAGGGATCCCCCTGCAGTTCTTCTTGGTGGGGATCTCTTTCCCAGGATGGGCAATATTGAAAAATTCCTGGAGGATGCATTATTCGACCCCATCAGGGAACTGAAGGTCGAAGGTATCTCCACGGAGTTCATCGTGATACTGGGAAATGATGACCCGAGGGCTTATGAGCATATTCTGGAGTTGGCCGATAAGGAGGGATTGATCCATTACATCCCCATGAGGGTTGTGGAGGTCATGGGAGTAAAGGTCGCCGGGTATCCTTTCATCCACCCTTCACCTTTCCTGCTCAAGGATTGGGAGATGTATGATGTGTCCAGACATCTGGATCCTGGATGTGTCTCACCTCTGGAGGGGACAAGGACCTATGATGTTGATACAGGGTCGCTCAAGTACAGAACGATCATGGACGATCTGGACGAGCTGTCCAAGATGAGCGATCCGGAAGAAACCGTTTACCTTTTTCACTCCCCTCCTTACATGACCGATCTTGACATGTCCTATATTGGTGGTCAGATGATCGACCATGTTCCTCTGGACCCGCATATAGGTTCGGTAGCAGTGAAGAGGTTCATCGAGGAAAGACAACCTCCGGTGACACTGCATGGTCATGTTCACGAGTCCTTCGAGCTTACAGGGTCCTTCCACAACAGGATTGGAACGACCTGTTCGATCTCTGCAGCCGGTACTGAAAAGGGATTGGTCCTTGTGACCTTCGATCCTGCCGGGAAGGAAAGACCGGAGAGGGAGGTTCTTAACTGAGGACCCTCAATTTTCGTTGATCCTCAGGTCCAATTTCTGTGCCTTTCCGTCGATTGAATCAAGATGCACTGCCCAGGATGATCTCTCCATGATGTCCTCGTCTGTGATGATGTGGATATCAAGCAGGCCGCCTGTCAGGTGACCTGTCCTGTCCCTGTTCTCGAGGTCCAGTTTCTGACTCCATTCCTCGAACCAGGCAAGAAGGTCCTCCTTCTGATCTCTTTTTCCCCTGAAATGGACTATGAGGTCTATATCGGATCCGGGACCGGCTTTCCAATCCTTGGTGGATCCGGTCAAATAGATGTCCACGACCCCGAATTTCTCAGGTTCAAAGGATCCAAGCATCTGTTCGATCTTGTCATATCTCCACTTCGAATGGTCGGGAGGTTTGAGGTATGCAACTGCTTCGCTCCTGTCGCCATCCATGTAAACGGACAAGGTCCCACCATCTGAGGTCTCGGAGACCTTGATGACCTTGACCACCTTCTCGAGACCTTTTGTTGATGATACAAAGGTGTCCAGATGGTTATCCGGCCCAAAGAGAAGGCCCATATTGAGGCTGGAATCGTCCTCATCAGGATACAGTGGAAGGTACATGATGTTGGATTCCACAAGATCCTGGAAGAAGTGCGTTCCAAAGGATAGTTCCGGAAGATAACCTCCTTTTCTCCTTGCAATTTCCACCAACAGGGAAGTATTGTTGATGTCCTGGTATTCCACGGGCACACCAAGTTTGATATCTCCCCTGCTCCCCCACCTTCCAGGTCCCATGAGGATGAATTTTCTTCTGGGGAGATTTGCATTCAATTCTCCGACGAGTTTGGCAACATTCGTCATCTCTTCCTTGGATGTTAGTTTCTCGTAACCTTCTGCATCCACATAGACGATGTAATCGATGTTCCTGAGCGAACAGGATGTTACGTACCTGCTGGCAGTGAAGAGCTTCATATGGTCTTTGATGTCCTTGGGAGGAGGGGTAGCTTCAATTTTATCGGCTTCTATCTGAGGTCTGCACTGCAGAATGGTCAACCGCTTCCCATCGGAAGCGAATTCAATATCAACCGGAAAATCCAGCTCCTTCTTGAGAAGTTCCATCACTGCGATCATGCACTTCAGATGTGGGTGCTTCTCATCGAACCCTTTGAACGTCACGATGAGATCATCCTTTGTTGTATCCATGAGAGCCGTTGATGGTGTCGAAAGGGTCCCATCTCTGTAAATCGAGAAAATGGACCGGATCATTGAAAAGTTCCCACCATGTTCCTTGATGATCGAACTCACCGGGACGGTCTCAAGTATGTTCTTTTCAAGATTTATCACATCCATGTTCCTCTGGGAATACTGAACGGCTTCATTCGCCAGTGAATTTGCCCTGAGTTGCGGTTTCAAGGGAGAGATCAATGTTGGATAATCGTCAGCTACTCTATCAACAGCCCTGGTTCCAAGACCCACCACCAGTCTGAGGATGCTGTCCTTCCTTCTTATCCTGGGAGACCATCTGAACTCGTTGTTGGACAGTCCGACACCCGCATACGGTGGGAAAAAATAGGGTCCCATCCTTGTCCCCACCACTTCCTGGATCATAATTCCCATGTATTCTATAAGATCGAGCATACCTTTTGCTTTTCGATATTGTATGGCGTTGGGATTGAAGGTCGATGCCCAGACCTCGGATATGGCATTCTCCAACGCTTTCAATCTTTCATCGAAAGCTCCCTGGTTCGTGATGAAAAGGCTTTTGTACTTGCCGGAAAAGGAGGCACCAAAGGAGTCCTCCAGATGACTCGAGGACCTCACTATAAGGGGGGAGTTCTCCGTTTCCCTCAGTATGTCCTTCAGACCGGTTATGATCTCCTGGGGGAAAACACCGTTCTTGAACATCTGTTCCAGAAAAGGCTGATCGTTCCTTATCTCGGTGGGTTCAAGGTATTTGATGTGAACAACCTCTTCCAATGTGTTGTAGTTGATGAAATCCCTCATGGTATCCGAGCTGACATACCAGGTCCTTGCAAAATCCACGGGTTCGAGGTCAGGGTTTGACATCCTGGCCTTTCTTATTATCTTTAAGATTTTCCAAGGCTCTTATTATCACATTTTTTTTAAGAACCTTAACAACCGCCAAATCTTTTATTGCTCTTTTAATCTGCAGAAACTGCAAAGTTGAAATATTTTCTATTGATACTATCATAACAGTACTATTTTTATTGATATTATCCACCAGGTCTGCTAATGCTTTTTTCTTTTTTTCAGGAATTTTTTCAGTTCTTC
>JAYEPK010000442.1:0-2235 GCA_034723935.1 Thermoplasmatota archaeon | reverse complement strand
CCGAGAGCGAGTTCCTGGAAGCTCAGGAAACGCTGAGGGCCGAGTTCAACACCACCCGCAGGGTGATAGGGGTGCTGGAGGCAGGATCCGGCAATATTCTGGACCGCGACGGTCTGCTGGCATTAAAAAGGATAGAAAATCAGATTTCAAGTAATAATGAAGTAAGGCCATATCTAATAGATCACGAGCCGCCGGTAATGACCATTGCCGGACCGGTGGAGGCGGCTTTGATGCGGGCATCAAACGGCTCCTTCACCATCGAGAATGCGCCGGAGCCCATGCTTGAAAGCATTATCAACTTGATCCTGCAGGATAAGAACGTATCCAGGCTCGTCTCCAATGAGGAGAACCCGAAATACGGAATCGTCGTCATCAATCTGAGATACAACATGATACCTGCGGATGACGAGACCGTCGAGATACTGCTGAATGATATAATTGAGGGACTGGACCTTGAAGGCTATTCTTACTCCTCCTTCTACGCAGTAAATACCAACATGCAGAAGGATGCGAAGGAGACCCTCTCGATGATCCTGCCTATCTCTATATTTCTGGTCATCGTCGTTCTATCCATCTCCCTCAGGAGCGGAGCCAAGGTCATCATTTCCTTGCTGGGACTCCTTTCGATCGTCATCATCTCTTTCGGGTTGTTCTCCCTTCTGGATCTGCAGTTCAGCCAGATGATGTTCTTCGCTCCCATCGTGATCATCGTCCTGAGCATCGATTATGCAATACATCTGCTGCACCGTTTCGACGAGTTCGTAAGGGACGGGCTCAAGCCGAAGGAGGCAATGTCCTACGGGGTCAGGTTCATGGGCGTATCCATCCTGCTTTCAACCTTGACAACAGCCCTCGCCTTCGCATCAAACGGCCTCTCCAACATCCCTGCGGTTTCATCTTTCGGTATCTTCCTCGCTATCGGCATCCTAATATCCTTCCTTGTAATGGTGCTCTTTGTTCCCTCTCTCCTTCTTGTCTACAACGATCTAATGGAAAGAATAAGACCGAAAAAGCGGAAAAGAGAAACAAGGGAAGGCCCTGTAAAGAAAACGATAGAAAAGGGACTTGATCGGCCATCGGCTACTGTGACGCATTTTTCGTTCAAATACCCGATCTCGGTCGTTCTCCTTGCACTTTTACTCATGGGGGGAGGTCTGTTCCTGGGCGCTCAAGTGGAAAAGGACATGCAGCCGAAGGATGCGATGTCCAGGGATTCCGGAGTGGTAAGGACAATAGAACTGCTTGATGATAGATTCCCGCAAATGGGCATGGAGACACCGTTCGTTCTCATAGAAGGAGATATCAGCGACCCCGAGTTCATGACGACCCTTGACAGCTGTATATCTGGCATGGCGGATGACGAGCACATCGCACAGGATGAAAACGGGCCTAAAGTGTTTTCAATAATTAACCTCGTGAGATCATCATCATTTGTCTACAACATGTCGGATATGACCGGGGATGGAATACCGGATAATAGAGAGGACCTGGGCCTCATACTTGATCAGCTCTACGAGAATGGGATAGCTGGCATTGCCACATCCGGAAAGGTAAGGACGCTACTCAGCAAAGGGGAAGGGGGAAGCTCATTCGATATGACCCTTTTGATGGTGGAGGCGAAGAAAGTAGAAGGCCCAAGGGGAGGACTTCTGCTGGATGAACTCGAGAAAGACCTGGAACCCCTTGAGGGATTGGACGGGGTCAAAATATCCTATTCCGGGTTCACCTTCGAGAGATACCAGATGATAACCGAGATGACAGATGGGATGATCGTATCCACCTTTTTTACAGCCCTCCTATGTACAATAGTGGTGATCGTCTTGATGAGGTCCGTCAAGTTCGGCCTGATCACAGCCCTTCCAATAATGTTCGTTATCGGATGGGTCCTGGGATCCATGTACCTGCTGGGTTATACACTCAACATGGTGACGGCGACGATCACCTCGATGACCGTTGGCATAGGGGTGGATTATTCGATACATCTGATGGAAAGGTTCAGACAGGAGAAAAGGGCCAACGGCCATTCCATGGATACAATGGTGAGGACCATTCGGACAACGGGTTCGTCACTGGTCGCGGCAGGACTTACCACACTGGCCGGTTTCATGGTGATGGCATTCAGCAGTATCGGGCTATACCGATCTTTCGGGGTACTTGCGTCCCTCATGGTATTCTTCTCTCTTGTAAGTACGATCATTGCAGGAAGAACAAGGATCGAACTTACAAGAGAGAAGA
>JAYEPK010000441.1:0-2236 GCA_034723935.1 Thermoplasmatota archaeon | reverse complement strand
CTTATGATCGTGATCCCCGTACTGACAGCACTCACGCTGTGGTTGTTCGGTTTCAAATTGATACCGAATACCCACTGTGCGGTTGTCGAGATGAGGTGGTCCCGGAAGGGAAGCCTGACCAACAGGCTGATCGCACTCAAAGGGGAAGCCGGTTTCCAACCGGAGGTACTTCGAGGGGGCATCCATTTCAGGACCCCACTGAAGTACAAGATCCACAAGATCTCTCTGGTGACCATCCCCCAGGGGCAGATAGGATATATCTTTGCCAGGGACGGGGAGCCGTTGAAACCAAAGCAGACACTCGGAAGGCTTGTCGGAGATTCCGAAGACTTCCAGAACAGCAGGGGATTCCTCGAAAACGGCGGTCAGAGAGGACCGCAAAGAGGGATCCTGAGAGAAGGAACATATGCCATCAATCTGGTTCAGTTCGTCGTTATACTTCAGGATGAGATATACCATCTCTCCATCGACCGCGACGACGAGGTGACCTTCTCGAAGATGGCAAAGCATATCTCAATGAGGGACGGGTTCAATCCCATCGTGATAAAGGGCAAGTCCGATAACATCGGCATTGTCACGGCACACGATGGCCCTCCACTCGAACCCGGTGAGATAATCGCCCCGCTGGTGGGAGACAACAAATCTTCCTCGAAGTTCAACCACAACAACTTCCAGGACCCGGAAATGTTCCTGACCGCCGGAGGTCAAAGAGGTAAGCAATATCAGGTCCTTGTAGATGGAACATACTTCATCAACAGGCTGTTCGCCACCGTACAGATCATCCCGAAGACCGTTGTTCCGGTTGGTTATGTCGGTGTCGTTGTCTCTTACTTCGGTGCAAAGGGAAGGGACGAATCCGGAGAGGATTACAAGCACGGAGAGCTTGTCGAGAAAGGACATAAAGGTGTCTGGGAGAAAGCATTGATGCCGGGAAAATATGCCTTCAACACATACGCAGGGAAGGTGATCATGGTGCCTACCACAAATATCGTCCTGAAGTGGAAGAAGAACGAGATCGGAAACCACAAGCTCGACGAGAACCTCTCCGCTGTGGACCTTATCTCCAAGGATGCATTCGAACCGGAGCTACCGCTCTCTGTGGTCATACATATTGACTACAGAAAAGCGCCTCTCGTGATACAGAGGTTCGGGGATGTCAAGAAGCTGGTCGATCAGACACTCGATCCGATGGTGGCTGCCTACTTCAAGAACATTGGACAGACGAAGACCCTGATCCAGCTGATCCAGGAGAGGAACGAGATCCAGGAAAAGTCGTCCAATGAGATGAGGGACAAGTTCCTGCATTACGACCTCGAACTCGAGGAGGTCCTGATAGGAACTCCATCTTCCTCCGAGAA
This sequence comes from Thermoplasmatota archaeon, assembly GCA_034723935.1. Classification (GTDB taxonomy): domain Archaea; phylum Thermoplasmatota; class Penumbrarchaeia; order Penumbrarchaeales; family Penumbrarchaeaceae; genus JAYEPK01. The sequence goes on along the minus strand of JAYEPK010000441.1, from coordinate 878 downwards.
CGACGGCAGGATAGAAACCATACTGGTCCAGCTCAGGGACAGGCAGATAGCAAGGGAACAGCTCGAGACCTACGAGAGACAGGAAGAGGCCGCCCTGAAGGAAAAGGAACTCAACGAAGCGAAGGCCAAGGCGAAACAGCAGAGGGCACTTACGGAATCCGAGATCGAGATCGACATACAGAGGAACTCCGGCAAAGCGGATCTCGAGAGATCTCTCCAGGAAGCACACAAGATCAGGGCGCTTGCGGATGCCGATGCGGAGAAAGAGGCAAAGGTCGGCATTGCAAAGGCGATCGCGGTCGAGGAGCAGGTCAGGGCCTACGGCGGTCCGAGATATCAGGTCCTCCAGCAGTCCGTCGAGAGGTTTGCAAAGGCGGTAGAGACCTCCGGTGTCGATGTGGTCCCGAAGATGTATGTTGCAGGATCCGACGGAGGAAGCTTCTCTTCGGCCTTCGACAACCTCATCAATCTTCTCATATCAGAGAAGATGGGGATCGAGGTTGGTGAGCTCGGAAAGATAAGCGAGCAGGCTTCGAAAATAAAAAAGACAATACTGGGATCGATAGATGATCCCGAAGGGATCAAGGCCGCCGAGGTCTGATCCCGGAAGGCGGTACTCCGCCGCCTTCTCTTTTCTTTTTGAAAAAGTATTAAAATGATCACGGTCGATTCAATGAGGAGGACCGATAATGAGATGGCATGTTCCAACATTGATACTGCTCGTTTCAGCGTCGATGCTCCTTTCCGGATGCTTCGAGAATGGAGCAGTGGATGAACAGAAGGAGCACCCCCAAATGGACAGGGAGAGCAAGATACCGGATGATGCGGTCAAGGTGACCCGGGAAACGGATGCGCATCCACCGATCCTTCATTCGGAT
>JAYEPK010000440.1:0-2254 GCA_034723935.1 Thermoplasmatota archaeon | reverse complement strand
TGGACCGAACTTCCCCCTGGATATTACCTCGAGAATGGAGAAATATGTGTCCCAGGAAGAACCGAACTCCTGTATGAGAACGTTCTCCCCTTCGTAAAGGAAGATCGATCCCGGTGAGAAAACATTCCGTATCAACTCATCCATGTCCTTGTAGGCCCTCAGAAGCTCAAGGTACCTGGGAACCCCACCGAACAGGGAATACATCTCAATAGCGTCCCCGAAACCTATCCCGTTGTCCATAAGCATCTTTATGGAATAATAGAGAGGAAGCGGCTGCAACCTCAACATGTTCGTTGCCCTTCCGAACAGAGGTTCCTTGCTGTCCTCGAAGATCCTCCTCATGATCCCGGCATATGATCCGTCAACGATCAAACGGATCCTTCTTTCGGCACTATATCTATCGATCATTTCCTGGATATCCGAAAAAGCACCTTTGTCCATATGTTCAAGGTTCGATATCTCATCCAGAAAGATTATCCTGTCCTCCATTCTGAGAAGGTATTCCAGGAATTCCCTGAAATCAACAAATGTTGGAGAGTAACCGGTCTGCTCTCTGAGCATTTTCGATAACTGATCCAGGGCCAAGGTCATCCTCTTTCTGGGAATGAAAAGATCAAGGTGATCCTCGTCCTTCAGAGCTTCCCTTACCAATCTTGTCTTGCCGATCCTTCTCCTACCCGTGATCACAAGAAAGCAATGGTCCTTCCTTATGAGGTCCCTGATGAGTGCGGTCTCCTTCTCTCTGTCATAGAACTGCATTTGAATTCCTTCAAATATTATACCAGGTCAGGATAATCCTGATTTGGTTTATAATTTTCCATGAAGAGAAACTGAAAGAGATCTATTCCATCCTGGAGAGATCGAAAAGATATCTGTGTGCCAGTCTGTTCTCGATACCTTCCGGGAGTCCTTTGAGAGGATATACAGATACCAGTTCCACCCGAATATCGAAGAGGTCCTTTACTTTCAATAATCCCTTGATCTCCCTTTGAAGTGTCCTGTAATTGTCTGCCTCGAAGGTGGAATTGATCCCCCCGAAAGGTTCAAGACCATCACAGAGAAGAAGGTCCACCTCCACTCTATCCTTGAAGAAATAGAGGTCATTTTGGGTACGGAGATGTTTGTAGAGTATATTTTCAAGCATACGTCCCCTGTCAAGTCCCCTTCTTCTTCCCGGAGATGCAAGGGAGTGGTCTGTTGCATAGACCTTCTTTGAATACCTTTGCTGTTTCTTCAGGGACCAGGAGAATGCATTGATGATATTGAGCAAAAATGCCTCTTCCAGTAGTTTGATGTATTTTTTTACAGTGCTTTCGTGGGAGAGTCCGCCAATTTCTCTCAGGGACCTGTAGGAGAACTCCTTTCCAACGTTCGACAGAAGATACAATGCAATCGATCTCAGAGCCTCCGGGTATTTGATCTCATTTCTGGCGATGATATCTCTGTATATGATCCTGTCAAGATATTCCTTTACAAGGTTAAGGTCCTCTGTCAACACAACCCTGGGAAAACCTCCCAGCTTCATGTAGTCAAGAAAAGAAGAACGGTCCGGATCGATTCCCCTGAACCTGAGGAACTCTCTGTAAGATAGAGTGTTGGAGATGAAGGATCTGGTCCTTCCAACGAGGGCCTTCGAGTAGTCGGACGAAAGCAGTCGGGAGTTCGAGCCGGTGACAAATATCTTCATCTTCCTGTGTATCCTGTGGGCAAATTTTTCCCATCCCTTTACCTCCTGCACCTCGTCGAGATAGAGGATCTTGTTGCTGTTCTCATTCGCAATGTCCAGAACCTTCTGGAAATCGGATATTTCGAAATTGACAAGTCTGTCGTCCTCGAAATTTATATAGGTGCCACCAAACCTCTTCCACAGGTCATAGAGCATGAATGTCTTTCCTGACCTCCTGACCCCTTTCACAACGGTGACCTCTTCCATCTTCAGGCTCTTGATCAGTCCAACCGTGAGGTCCCTTTGGATGACACTGTCTTTTCTGATATCATCAGCAAGGTCCTCGATCACATCCAAAATGACATCCTTTGAGGTCATGTTGTGAACAAACCTTATATGGTAAATATAATTTCCGCAGTGAAATGCGGATATTTACGTCAATTTCCGCAGTTGATTGCGGATTTTGACATTATCAAGGATCCGGATCAAGATAATTTTAACTAGATGGAATCGTAAGAACTCTTGAAGGGAGTATTCTGGCACCTATCGCTGGAAAGATCAGTTCATGGATTTCCGAGGGGAAGTGTA
>JAYEPK010000439.1:0-2259 GCA_034723935.1 Thermoplasmatota archaeon | reverse complement strand
GTATTTGATATGAGCAATGGCTTTGAGAGCTTCCTCCTCGCTGTATTTTGATCTTATCTTCTTGAATACTTCATAAATTACAATTGTTGGAGTAAAGAAATTATCCGGCCCGGCTTTCATTATGATCTTTTCAAATTTACTGGCCAAAGGACCATCTGAAAAAAATTCGATCCATCCACAAGAATCGATTATTGTATTATTCAGCATATCTGTCATTTTCGTCCCTTATCCCCTCCGAATTGATCTTACTGAAAATACCCCTGAGATTTGAAATACCCTGGATCCTCACCAGATGAATGACACCATCTTTCTCAATGACAACGATTTTTTCCCCGGGATGAATGCCAATGCTATTTCGTATTGATGCAGGTATTACAACTTGATACTTTGGTGATACAGTTACGGTCTCCATGTTATATCTGTATTACGATAGTACTATCGATATTTAATCTTTTTCTTGTCGCTCCAGAGTATCTCCTCGAGATCTTTGAGGTTCCAGTGCATGATCCCTTCCTCATCCATCCATCGAATACAGCTACGGGAAAATCCTCCCCTGGAAATGTAGAGATAGGTCCATTCGGTCCATTTATTGCCCCAACGGATCCTCCTGCTGTTCTCCATGAGCTTTTCAACATCCTTCCTGCTCCTTGTCCGCCGGCTCCATTTCACCTCTATACAGATCGCCTTGTTCTCCGTTCTGTTCAGACCAACAAGATCGATCTCATTCTCACCGAACCACCAGCTCCCCAATTTCTCGAACTGATATCCGCTATGCTTGCACCACTCGATGAAGACCTCTCTTGAGATCTCCTCGAAGGTCCGACCAAGAAAGGTATCAAATTGGTCCTCGATGTATTTCAGGACCCCTTCTGTCATACCGCTTTCAATAAGGCCGACCCTCGGGTATATGTAACAATAATAAAACCTGAGAAAATGATCGATTATCCTGTAGATGCCCGATCTGGACCTTGAGGGGTCCTCGGTTACTGGCACATATCTCCCTACAAAACCGACCGCCCTGAGATTATTGAGGTATGGTGTGATATCCGATCTTCTCAGTTGAAGTGATTCCCTTATCTCACCGATCCTCGTTCTGCCTGACGTCAATTGGTCAAGGATCGATCTATACATTGCTATGTTCTTGAACTCCTGTTTGACAAGGAACTTCTCCTCCTCGTACATGAACGAATAGGGATCAAGGAATACATTCTCCACATTCTCCCACAGATCCCGTTCAGGATCGAACTGTTTCAGATAGAGCGGGACCCCGCCGCACATACCAAAAACCCTGACGAGGTCCTCAAATGAGTATTCCGGAAGGAACTCCTTCAGATATTTGAATTTCAAAGGTTCCAATTTTATCTGACCGGTCCTCCTTCCATACAGGGGAGCCTTGTAGTCGAGAACGAAAGATCCCATCATCCTTGCCGATGATCCACAAAGGAATAGTTTGGTCGATGTATCCACAAGATGCAGGTCGATCATCCTTTGAAATACGGAAGCTATCGAACTATCCGCAGAGATAAGATAGGGAAACTCATCGATTATTATGTTCAGATCCATTCTGGAGATGTAGCGGATAATGTTCTCCCAATCAAGTTCCAGACCGCTTACCGTATCATCATCGAGGTAAATTGAAAGTTCCTTTCTGAACCTTTTCAGGTTCTCGATCGAAGTGCTTTCTGTTGCAAGGAAATAGAATGCTTTCCTTTCCGTTGAGTTCAGGAGCAATGTTGTCTTTCCGATCCGTCTTCGACCCCATACAGGGATAAGCTGGAATGAGGATCTTGAAAGGACCTCTTTGAGAAAGGACACTTCCCGATCCCTGTTGATAAAAACAGTATAATTCACATTAGGATAATTGATTTTATACTATTTATCTATTTTGCTTTCCCGTCAGGTTGGTGTTTATTGATACTTTTGGATCTGTGCTGATCTATTTCTCGGAGCTTTCGGAGTTCGTTGAAGAGGTTTCGATCCATGAACTGAAGGGATCTGTCCGAGTTCCGTGATCTTGCATGAAGTGTCTCCTGAGAAAACAGAGGGACGTCCCCATATAAGATAAAGTCAATCACTATCATAGATCATAACTTTCAAGGTGAGCGAAAGATGCCCGGAGATCAGATCTACGATAATATCGACCTTGATGTGATCCTTGATGAGATAAAGGTCGGACTAGGATCTATTTACCGTGGTAGGCTTGATGATATTATTCTCTATGGCTCGTTTGCAAGGGGAGAGCAGAGACAAGGCTCGGAC
>JAYEPK010000438.1:0-9906 GCA_034723935.1 Thermoplasmatota archaeon | reverse complement strand
GCCCCGTGTACTTTCCGACAAGGGCGATCCTTACGGTCTCATTCGCGGTCTCTATCTTCCTCACGAACTCGTTCCATTTCACCAGGTCCGTCGGACCCCCCGGAAGGCCCAACCTCTTCCTCACGTGATCTGTAATTCCCTGGTCGTGGAGAAGCTTTGGGACCGAGTAAACGGTTCCAAGGTCGTGAGCGGAAAAGACCGCTTCAGGTGGAACGCTGCAGAAGAGGGAGATCTTCTTCCGGGTGGATATGTCAAGAGGTTCCGTGCACCTGCCGACGATGAGGTCCGGCTGGATACCGATGGACCTCAGCTCTTTTACGCTGTGCTGTGTCGGTTTCGTCTTCTGCTCTCCCACAACTCCCATGATGGGGATCAGTGTAGTATGTATGAACATCACGTTGTCCATACCCTCGTCCATCTGGAGCTGTCTGGCTGCCTCCAGGAAGGGCATGGATTCCATATCGCCCACGGTACCGCCGAGCTCGATAAGGCAGATCTCGGCCCCGGACTTCATCGCAACATGCTTTATGATGTCCTTTATCTCGTTCACAATATGAGGAATTATCTGAACGGTCTTTCCTAGGTAATCTCCATTCCTCTCCTTGTCGATCACTGCCCGGTACACCTTTCCCGTTGTAATGTTGTGTTCCGAGGAGAGGTGTATATCCAGGAACCTTTCGTAATTACCCAGATCGAGGTCGACCTCACCACCGTCCTTGAGGACGAATACCTCCCCGTGCTCGTATGGGTTCATGGTTCCAGCATCGCAGTTCAGGTACGGATCGACCTTTATCGCCGTCACGCTGAGACCGGATCTCTTAAGAAGAAGCCCCACGGAGGAGGTGGTGATGCCTTTCCCCAGTCCGGACAATACCCCGCCAGAGACGAAGATATATTTCATCACTACCACTTTATAGTGTATACAGACCTGGTAAATAAAGGGTCTCGAGGGGAGCCCAAATGTTGTTCCTCTCATACTCCAGGAGAGGTCTCCTCCTGGGTCACGAAACGCCCCAGATAACCATCCACCATCCACTCTGGATCTCCGTTATCCCCTCTCTTGATCCAGAAGGGGACCATGAGCCTCCTTGAGCTGATCATCTTGAACGAACCCTTCTTCAGACCGTATCTGATCTCACTGTAGATCGTGGCCATCAGCGTCTCCCTGACGAGCCTGTCCACTGCAAGGTCCTCGGTGGAGAGTCTCTTCCGGAGTGTCAAAAGCGCCGAATTGTAATCTTTCCGGGGATCCGAAAGGACCTTCGGAGGGGAGCTCCCGTCCCATATCTCCTTCGTGGAACCTATCTCATCGAAGAGTGAGGGAGGAACATCGGTGACCTTCGTGCTGATGCTGTTGTAGAGATAGTTCCCTTCCTTGTCGAGCACCTCGTCGGTATCCCTGGCCTCAAGCTGGTAGCTTGCCTTGATGAGAAAGAAGGGGAGATATCTCTTCTCGAGTTCAACATCCGATCCGGCATTTGCCACCGCGGCAGCCTTCTTCCTGGTATATTTCAGCGGGAGCTGAACTGAGCCAAGCCACGGGTTGTCTGCTTTTTTCCCTTTCTTCTTCTTTGGACCTTCTTTCTTCTTCGTTCCGGATGTACTGCTCCATTCATCGAACCCGTCCCAGGGGTTCATCAATATTTCCTCGGGAACATTGGAGGGGGCTTTGCTCTTTTTCTTTTCCCCCTTATCTCCGTCGAGGTCCAGCGGATCCTCCGAACCAGCATTTCCCTCCCCCTCTTCCGGTTCGGGTACGGACATCATCGGCATGTCCATCAAGGGAAGGACCTCTTCCGGAGCGGGGTCGGCTTCCGGCTCCGGTCCCGGAGAGATCACCTCTTCCCAGGCATCCGACGAGACCGGTGCGCCCAGGTTCACATCATGGACCTTGAACCCACCGATCTCCTCCTCGTGGATCTGGCGGTGGTAGGCCCTCAGCTCGTCCACCGGATCAACATCATCCGTGTTGAACAGGTCCATCACGTTCTTCCTATCTCCATTACGGGTCTTCGATCCTTCATCCTTCATCAGAAAATGCTCCCCGATGGAGATCGCAAGCGCCGTCCTGTTCCATGTGGCAACACCCTCCTTCTCGAAGCTCTTCTTGACGGCCTTTTGGAGCTTCCCCGGGGAGATGAACAGCATCGAGACCGAGGGATCCATCCGGGCCATCGAGATGAACATGTCGGCCTCACCCTCGGTCACCTTGTGCCCGGGCGGTGAGTATCCGACCGCCATCCTGGAACCCTCCTTCTCAAGGAGAAGGAAATGGTTCTCACCGGATGACCTCAGTATCTCATATCCTCTGGTCTTGAATATATCTTCCAGGGTCTCAAGGAGTGCCATCGATGCCACCGTTCTACCTTCTCCAAAACGACACAGGTGTAATTAATCCTGTCGAATAAAAAGATCGGAGCCCGATCAATGGGATCAGTCGTCCAGATGCTCCAGGACATCCAGCATGTCATGTTCCATGCTCTTCTTCCCGGGTTTCGAAGGGCCATGAGAGAAAAGGGGTCTGGCCTTACCCCTGGTGGGGGGTTCTTCACCGGGGATCTCGATATCGAAATCATCATCGGACCTCTTGAGGTCCAGTACCCGGGGGGAGGTTCCCATCGGCTTCTTCTTCGAGAGGTCCAGCTCCTTTGATGCAGAGGCCTTCTTCCTCTGTGCCTCTATCTTCTTCAGATGCTCCTTCTCCTCCTTCAGCTTCAGTTTCCCGGCAGACCTTTCCTCCTTCATCTCCAGGCGCCGCTTCCTCTTCCGCGCCTGTTTCTGCCTCCACCTATCCCTCCTCTCCAGACTGTTGGAGAAGTGATAGAGTGCAATGAAACCAGGGTCCTTCCCCGGAGGCAGGTTCCTCTTTCTCATCACAAGGGGATTTATCCCGATATTGAACAGGACCAGTGCAATGGCAAGCCAGAAGACCAATGCCCACATGTAGGGAACATAGACGAAATCGAAACCGGACATCTGTACCTGGATATCATATGTCTGCGACTGATACTCGTATTCAAGGTCCATATCCTGCACCTGATATTTGGAATAATGGGACAGTGCGAACATCGGGAAGCTTATCATCGTCCTGTGCCACTTGAACTGGAACCCCCTGGGAGACGTTATCTTGATCCTTGTCCTGACCTCGGATGTAGGATCGATGTTCAGGACGGTCTCCTCCATCTCTATCACCCAGCCGGACTTTGCATAGGCAAGCTCCCCGGGCATGATGAGCTCGACCCTCTCGTATCCGTTCCCCTGGTTCAATATGATACAGTCAATATATCCGGAGCTCCCCGGCATTATCTGCATCATAGGAGGATCGAATGACATGGTGAGGTAATGGAAGGGTTTGACATTGACATAGAGCGGATACGGCTCTATCACGCCGCTGGTCCTGACCGAACCTGCATCATACTTGGAGTACCATTCACCTTCCACGGTGAGATTTACCAGTGGGTTCGGACCTGTGGAATACCTTGTGACCCTGGATATCTGGACATTTACCGTTACGGCAACCGGCTGGTATTTCCCTCCGGGAGCAAAATCAAAGCTCATCGGAAATACTGAACCGAAAACATTGAGATTGTTCGATCTCAACCTGAGATTGGACACTTGTACAATGGTCTTTTCGAACTTTGCCGACCTGTAGATGCTGACATATCCTGTGATATTGGCCTGCCCCGAACCCAGTGTGGCGGGGCCGGTGAGAAGGTCGATGATGTTGCCGTCCCTCTCGTTCTTCTCCTTCTCGTTCCTTGGCTCGAAGTTGAAGACGACGTTTATAGGACGGAGGGCATCTGCCTCCTCAGTTGCGGGTTCGTAGAAGACGATCGTAACGGTGAGCAGGATAAGAAGGGTGAAAATGGAAAGAGAAATACGCTTTGCACCTGTCGATATCTTCCATCCCAGCAGCTTTACCCCCCCTCACCGGTCCTGAGGTGTATCCACTTCCTCGATTATCTCCTCTCCAGCATAGATGGCATCGATGGAATGGACCGATCCTGCTAATTCCTCGATAGCCTTTCTTATGACACTATAATTGAGATTGGAACCCTCGACGATGACCTTGATGTTCTCCGTCTCCTGGTCAACTTCATTGAGAAATATGGAAACACCCGAAACATGCTTGATCCCGGAAAGCCTCTCGGAATAGCCCACGATATCGGGTTTGTGGGGTTTCAGAACGTCCAGTACTATCTTCCTTAGGTTCGACAACTATTTGCCTCCCTGTCCGAAATCTATTTGTGTTCTTGTTGTGTATTGGGACGCGATATATAAAAGGGTTGGGTCCGCACCATCGAAATATGATGCACTGGCCCAACGCAATATCGCATGGAAGGATCGCACATGAAAGGCGCCGGATCATCTTTCACCAAAGGACTCCTGGTAACTCTTGGACTGTACCTGCTGTTCTTCCCCATTGCACTTATCCCGCTCGTCGGTCCGGTTCTGGCCATAACTCTCATGCCTTACCTGGCCTCGGCCCTTGGAACCAGATATGCAGATCCCGGAGAGCGGATCCCCCTTGCCTTTACCTGTGCGGTGTCATGGAGCGCTCTGCTGACGCTCTTGATCATACTTGTAATGAAGCAGATAGCTTCGATGTCCCCCATGGGTTTCAGGCTGGACGGCATGGCAGTACAGCTGATAATATTGATCTGGACCTTCAATACACTGTTCACGGTACTCGGAGCCAGATATCCCTGGAACGACCCTTACAGGGATGTGCCAGATCAGTAAGGCCTCTACTGCTGCTCGGGCGGCTGACCCGTTACCGGCGGAGGTGCCTGATACTGAGGGGCAACTGCCTGAGGTTGAGCAGGCTGTGGAGTTGCCTGGGATCGTACAGATTGCGGAGCGGGTTGAGGCGGTTGGGCTGGAACCTGACCCTGTTCCGACCCCATTATCTCCTGTGGAATGGCCGTTGGTGGAACGGTTTCGCCCACTGGCACATTGCCCGGGTCCTGATCGACCTGTCCATCCTCGGCGATCCGGGGCGAGTTATCGTAATTTGACCACTGCTGGGACCTTTGCTTCTCCTCCATCTTCTTCCTTGCAGCTTCCCTGAGCATGATCTGCTGTTTTCTGAGGTCCGAATCCTCTTCCATGAGGCGTTCCATGGATCTGTCGGACCTGCCGACCATACCGATGGTGAGCATGGCCCCTCCGGCCAGTGTGATCAGTATTCCGGGCAGTGCAAAGATCCATCCACCTGAGAACCAACCATGGCTCCCCCACCAAGCCCTGTTCTTGAAAACCGCTCTGGCTTCGCCGTATTCGTTCTGCTTGACCTCTACCTTTATCAGGACCTTGTCACCGATATCTCCCAGGTCCTCGTCCGAATATATCCACGTATCGGGTTCAAGGGCGGCATTCCTCTTGTCCTGGGCATTGGGCCGTCCGTCGTCCTCGGCTCCCCCTATTTGATAAGCCGTATATGCCCCGCCATCATCGTCGGTATATCCATGACTGTCATCATTTATCCATGGTGTCTCCTCATCCGTCCTCTTGTTGGTTATCTCACCGAAGATATACTCTTCTCCCCCTGGTACACCGTAATGCATTCCATCATCATAATAAGGCGACACATCACCCGGATCGAAGACCACCAACATGACGATAAGGAAAACGGCAATAGCAATGAAAAGTCCAATTACCGTAACAGCTCCCCCGGCTCCGATGAAGAACGGATTCCTTATCCGGGACACCTTCATCTTATCCATCTTCTCCTGAATGTCCTCTTGACTGATCTCCTCTATCTTCTCACCGGGAATGAACACAAGAGGGGACCCGCAAAAGGAACATTTCTGGACATCACCGTAATTGTTCTTACCGCACCTGGGACACCTGGACGTCATGGATCACACCCAAACCCGGATATGTCCTTATTTATAATAAATCTGTTGACAATCGAACCGGAAGATGACAATTCCCCCTCATTTCAAGAGATATGAATTCGATCTCCGTGAATGATTACGTGATCGAACACAATAATGCTCAACAGCCCCCCCATTCCGGTAATGCTGTTGGTATATACACGAAGCGATGAAGGACATTGCCGGCGAAGAACGCCGTGAAGGAAGGAATCAGTAGTTCACTTGATGCTTTCCAGAATACTGGTGGCGTTCCAGATCAGGGTTCTTGCATGAAGAGGGATGTTGGGATCATTGGACAGCTCCTCCAGAGTGGAAACAACACTGGCACATCTGAGGTCCAGAGCCTCTCTCTTGAGGAAGAGCCTCTCTTTCGAGTCCTTTGCTCCCTTCCTGATGTTCCTTGGTACCGATGTATCTTCCATCAACATATCGAGATAGGCAGCAACCTGCTCTATCTTTCTGTCAGCTGTCTGATCCGCCATTTTCATGCCTCCATTACCCTGAGAACTGCGAGGAGGATGTGATTGTCGAGATGTATAAATAGCTTTCTGTAAAAAGAAAAAATGAGGGGAGGGATTCCCCCTCAACTGCTTCTCCACGATCCTACTTCTTTTCCGGGATCACCAGTGTAACACCGCATTCCTTGCACGATACCTCGGCGGGCCTCCGATCGATGGAGACGATCTGCTGGGTCATGCACTTGGGACACTGGACCTTGACATTCTCCTTCTTACCGCTCTTTTTCTCGGGGGAAGGAACAGGTGCCAGCTTCCCAGGTACTGATGGAAGTCCAGGGGTCGCCTTTCCGGCGACAGGAGCGCCTCCTGCCTCCTTTATGATCTTTCTCGGACCACCCTGGCCACCATCCGCCTTGAGCTTGGTGATGATCTCCTCGAGCTCTTTGATCTCCTTGTTCTTGTTCAGAGAGAGAAGGACCGCTGCAAATATCGCAAGGATCGCTATCAGAACGATTATACCGATGAACCAGAGATTTCCGAGCAGGGATTCGAAGTTGAACAGTGAGACATCGACCTTTTTGGTCTTTACCTCGTTATTACTGCTTATGGTCTCAATTATCGAATCTCCCTCGTTGACCCTCACCTCGAGCTTGTGGTCTCCCGAGGTCGCCTTCCACTCAAAGGTGAAGTTGACATCCCCTCCGTCGGTTATGTCCTCAGGATCCACCCTGTAGGCCTTCTTGTCGTCGTAGAGTGTGACATCGACATCCTTGGCAGTGGCCGTTCCCAGATTGAACACTGTCACTATAACATCATATGTCTTGCCGTCCTCCGGGTTTTCAGGGAGATATATTTTGCTACTTACAACCTCGAGATCGGGTGCCAGAGCGGTAACATGCAGGTAGAAGTAGATATGCTGCTTCTTCCCTGCGGACGAACCGTCATCGGGCTGGATCTCGAACTTGAGGCCGCGGTAACCGCTGAAGAATCCGTCTGTCGGCTGGAAGCGGATCGTGATGGTGATCTCCTTCTCGTCTTCCATCGGGACCGCCAGGGTTGACCGGGAAATGGATATCTCCCACCCCTGAGGCGCACTCGGTTTCTTGATGATGAAGGTATCATCATCGTTTCCCTGGTTTGCGATGGTGACCTTGATCTCCAGATTGTCCTCATCGTTCACATCCCATTCCACAGGATCGGTCGATTCCCCACCCTTTTCCACGTTTGACACGAAAGCAATGAACTCCTGCTCGACATCAACGGAGAACTCGATATCCACGGGCTGACTGTCCCGATCTCCCTTGGAAGAGACCTCGATGGTGAACTCGTAGGTGTCAGCTTCCACGTCCTGTGCATCCCTGACCTCGTCAAGGGATGGAACGGTCACATTGAGGTACACCTCCATCTCCTCATCCGGACCAAGGGTGATCGTCCTGTACTGAAGCTGACCCCATTCGTCCTTGGTGCCCTTCAATTTGAGGTCGAAGGTGTCCTGTGTGTTCGCTTTGTTGTGAACCGTGAACTGGAAGTAGACCACATCACCAGGGTCGGCATCGTCATTCTTATCGTCGCTTTCCACCGTATGTTCATAATTCTCTTCGATCTCGAGTCTCAAGCGAAGTATCTCGGAGACATCATCAGCGCCGTCACGCTCGATCTTGACCTCATACCAGTAGAAGCCTGCAAGTGCATCCAGGTTGTCATCAGGTACCCTTATGGTCATGGTGAACTCCTTCTCGAAAGCGGACCTACCGTTCGCATCCAGGCTCAACCTCGAATTTGAGAGGGTTGCCCAGTTCTCGGAGTCGTTTTCCCTTACAGAGATATCGAAGGTTTCATCATCGTTACCCTTGTTTCTCAGTGTAAGATCGAACACCGCATCGGATCCTACCTTTACCTTCAACTGCTCGGACTTGGCTTCGATCTCGGCGCCGAAGACCGGCTTGACATCTATTGTGAACTCCTTATAATCGGTCACGTAGTCATCGGCTACCTTGAAACCGGACGTATCTCCCTCGGAGATATATCTTGCCTTGAAGCTGTATCTACCGGAAAGAGTATACTGGTCAATTATCACATAGACCTTGACGAAACCCAGCTTGCCTTTCCCCACATCGTAAACGATCTCATCGTATGTGAACTCGAAATCGTTGTTGTTGAGGCTCTCGTCGATCTCGATCTTGAAGTTATCCAATTCGGTCCCGGTGTTCAATACATCGATCTTGAAGACCACATCAAGTTTCGTATCGTCGGTCTTGTTCTGGGAAGTGGACCTGAGATCGGTTCCGCGAATATCGGCCCCGTATGCCTGTTTGACCTTTGTTATCAACTTTAACGCGTTGGAAAACTTGTAATCTTCCTTTACTTCACCTTCCGAATAAGCCCAGATAGTTGTGTTGAAATCGAACACCCTGTAGCTTGAGTCCGGTATCCGGAGGGTGGCGGTTATTGTCTCGGACTGGCCCTTGGCAATGGAAGAGGTCGTCTTCTTGCTGAGCAAGACCCATTCCGAATACTCAGAGACCTCGATATTATCCCAGATGGACTGGTCTACAGCTTCAGGTTTGATCGTGTTCTTATTGAGTACCTGTAGCCGGAAGGTATCGGCCGCCTCTCCGGTGTTGGTGACCTGGATCTCGTATTCGACCTCGGTATATCTCGCATCCACATCCGGAACGATCTCCTTGGTCTCCTCACTTGCCGCGAGCTCCACATCCCTGTTGGGTTTCACTTTGATCGTTACCTTCTGGATGTCAGTAACGGCAGAATCACCCTTGGAGGTGGCCTTGATGGTGAAGTCGATACCATCATTAGCGTCGGCGGATTCCGGAATATCAATGCTGATACCGATCAGCTTGCTTGCGTCAATACCAAGGTCGTCCACGGACTTATCAACAGTGGTGGTCGCACCATCCTTGAAACCGAAGGTTGCCCACGCGGATTTGACGGATTCAAGCTTGATATCATATCCGTCGAGTGTGTTGCCGGTATTCTTGAGCTTTAGCTCGAACGATGCTGATTCCGTCGGTTCCCTCTCCTTTTTCACCGTTCCGGACGGAACTGTCAGGTCCACGTCGAACTCCTCGTTGACATCCACATCGAAGGTTGCAAGCTCGAATGCGGATTTTCCTGCAACGGATGCATTGAAGGTGAAGGTCACTTTGCCGGCGATCGCGGTGTTCTTCACAATGATCGTGGCGGCCACGTCCGTCGCCGTATTCGGCTCCAGACCGGAAACGGTTCCTGGAGAAATTGACACCCAGTTGTTGTATCCGCTGGGGTTGGATCCGACGAGGTTTATGTTTATGGTCGCGGGTTCATTGCCCTTGTTGGTGATGTTCAGCTCGATGTTCTGGAGCTTGTCTCCCGGGTCAGCGCTCTTGGACCCCTGGGGTATCAGGAACTGGACCTTGTAGACCGGCATGACCTTTACCTTGATCGTTGCGTTGTCAACGATGATGTCGTCCACGTCATTGGATGTCTCTCCGTCGGAGGTCGCCTTGATGATTATATCGTAGGTCCCGGTATTGATGATCCTGTCGTCGATGGAGGGTACGGTCACGTTCACC
>JAYEPK010000437.1:0-2267 GCA_034723935.1 Thermoplasmatota archaeon | reverse complement strand
CGATCCAGAGAGATGCGCTCAGGAGTTCGCGAGGTACGACGGATGCGGGATCTGCATCAAGGTCTGCCCTTTCAACAGACCGGGTGGGGAGATGGAATGGTTCCTGCAGGGCGTGCATCGGATGAATGAAGATCATCACCTTTAGGAATCGCCAGTATGAAGGTTCCATCCCGCATGAATATCCAGAAATATGGAACTTCAGCTATTGATGAATTCCATGGGTGATAACTTTCGTCCATAAGTGAACACTTTTCCATGTATGTTTTCACAGAACCTTGCGGAGGTCAGACATCTTTCCTACGATCCATTCACTTATTGATACAACTTTGTTAGATCATCTGGCAAACACCATGCACATTTATTTACAAATTACTTCGTCATGAAGTAAAAAACAGCTTTTTTTCACATGCTTTTGGAACATAATTTTTATTAACCAAATGAGGTTAAGGGAAAATGCGCATTCAACGTTGAGTGAAGTATCATGCCGTGGTGAGTCCAAATGAGCCAGAAAAGGACACTTGTGGATAACAGGATCAGCAATATGCTGGATGTCGGTTACGATCTTCTGATATACAATCCTCCAGGACTATCCGAGCCTTCCCTTGCTATGGAAGGGTCCCGGCAGGGTGGTATGGGGATAATCGATCTTGAATATCTTGATGTGGAAAGGATCGGAAGCTCCATCGAGAAGATGGAGAGTGAGAACCTGCCCTTCGGGGTTCGTGTGGACCCCATGAGCGAGAAGCTACAGGCATTGATAACCGGAGAGCTTCCGAAGAACATGAGACTTCTCATTGCAATGCCGAAGGAGACCCTTCCTGACATGGTCAGGTCAACAATTTACGAGACTGCCCATTCCATGGGGTTGAAGGTCTTCCAGGAGGTCTGCACCGGAGAGGAGGCCGATGCCTCCGTTGAAGCCGGGGTCGATGGATTGATACTGAGAGGGGCCGAAGGCGGAGGACGGGTGGCATCCATCCCCCTGGAAGATCTGGTACGGTCCGTGGAAAAGGAGAACAGGGATATCCCGATCATCACAAGAGGAGCTGTATCGCTGGGATCTCTGAAAGATATCCATGTGTCAGGGATCGTCCTTGATTCTCAACTCTTCACCCTGGAGGAATCCGGTCTTCCGGAACGTATCCGGGGCCTTCTTTCTTCCTTCAAGGCCGATTCATCCTTCCTGCTGGGGTCCGGTATAGGGAGGTGCTTCAGGTTCGTCGCGACCGTTGATGTCAAAAAGGAGCTTACGGAACTGGAGACCAGTATGCTGGAAAGCGGTGAGGAACCAAAGAACATCTACAGGACTCTGAAAGCAGCGATAGAGGAGTTCCTTCTTTCCTCCTACGGAGAGGGAGAAAGGATCCTTTTCCCTGCGGGCGAGGATCTACTCCTTTCAAAAGATTTCGAAGGTTACGGTGGTCTGGAAGAAGCGCTCAGCGACCTTTTTGGCATGATGAATGGAAAGCGATCGGAAGAGGAACAAGTAACTGGAAAAGGAGAGGAAAAGGAAATGAAAGGAACCACAGTTGATGGGAGGCCTGTTCCTCCAGATTATTACGATGGTGTTGTTGCGGTCGTCGGTATGGGGTCTGTTTTCCCGAAAGGTATCGGGAACGACACGTACTGGAAGCTGATAATGAACGGTGTCGATGCCTGTCAGGAGGTCCCCAAGGATAGATGGGATTGGAAGTACTATTACGATCCGGACAGGAAGGCAAAGGACAAGACCTACACCAAGATCGGGGCATTCATCACGGGCCTCAAGATGGATTTCAGGGAGTTCAAGATGCCTCCAAAGATGTTCGA
Source organism: Thermoplasmatota archaeon (assembly GCA_034723935.1). Lineage (GTDB taxonomy): Archaea > Thermoplasmatota > Penumbrarchaeia > Penumbrarchaeales > Penumbrarchaeaceae > JAYEPK01. The sequence goes on along the minus strand of JAYEPK010000437.1, from coordinate 458 downwards.
CCAGATAGACGATTACCAGAGATACGCCATGAGAGCTGCCAAAGAGGCCCTGATCGATGCCGGTATACTGGATAACAAGAGCATAGACCGGACCAGGGTAGGTGTGATCCTGTCGAATTCGGGTGGTGGAGAGAACAGGGATTGGGGGTCCGTCAGGGTATCGATCGACGAGATAACCGCATGGATGGACGAAGTGGAGGAATGGATGAGGATCCCTGCCGATGCAAGATCGAAGGTGAAGGAGGAACTGAAGAAGGTCCTGGACACAAAGCTGATTCCCATAAACGAGGATTCCATGCCGGGATGTCTTCCGAACATAGCCGCCGGAAGATTGGCAAATCTCTTCAATTTCCAGGGTCCGAGCTTCATTACGGATGCTGCCTGTGCTTCCTCTCTGTCTGCTGTACAGACAGCAAGGAACGCTTTGATACTGAAACAGATGGACATCGCGGTATCCG
>JAYEPK010000436.1:0-2270 GCA_034723935.1 Thermoplasmatota archaeon | reverse complement strand
TGCCTGGATGTTGTATTAAATAAAGGGTTCACTCCAACATTTTGGAGGAGCAATCTAATTACACCATTTATTTAATACAACATCCAGGCAACAACGTTAAGAGCGGATCTGGATATATTGCGTAGTTACTGAAACGCCTCTTTTGACAATGCTTTCATGTGTGGCTGACTCTCTATTCTGTCATAACTTGTAAACTCCGGTTGAATTGATCTTGCATTTTGCTCGAGTCAATGAATGAACTGTTTCAAAGGGCCGGGCAGGCTCCTAGGAAGGAATAGTATTGGAGGGATCGGATGAGAATAGCAATATGAGCTGTGCGCGAGGAACATGAGATAACTGCCGTTCATCGAACACGAGTAAAGTTTGTTTTTATCCCTCTCAAAGAACCGCTCCTCTGTTTTTTCCCTGATATGTGATCATCAAGGAGGATGTGGCATTTTCAAACGGCATCTACACTGTGAGGATATCATGTCATGAAAAGACACGTGTCATAATATTATGATGTTATCAATAACGCAATAAATATATATTATGTTGTTTCTAAGGACCGCATATGCCAGAAATAAGGGAACTGGAGAGATATCTTGCGGACAAGAGGGATGATATCTCAAGGTTTGAGATAAGAAAAAGGGATATCATTCTCACACCTTCAAGGGAGTTCATTCAGGTCATTTACGGTCCACGTAGGGCCGGAAAATCATACATGTTGCTCGAGATGATCAAGGAAATGGACCCGGATCGTGTCCTTTACCTCAATTTCGACGATATCCAACTTGACGGATGGTCAGCCATGGATGTTTTCGATTCGGTCTCCACCTTCCATGAGATATACGGAAGGGAACCCGATACGATAGTGCTGGATGAGATACAGAGGATCAAGGGATGGGCCAGGGCGGTCATCTCTCTCTACGAAAAAAAGAGATACAACATCTTCCTCACCGGTTCCAGCTCAGGACTTCTTGCATGGGAGATCGATACATCTCTCAGAGGAAGGTCACTTAAACAGGTCCTCTTTCCCCTTTCCTTCAGGGAGTACCTTTCCTTCAGGGATATTGGAATCCGGGATCATCCGGGAACCAATGACATTGTGATGATCAAAAGGGCACTTACGGAATACCTGGAGAAAGGTTCCTTTCCCGGTATAATTGGTGAAGATGTGCTCGGACAGAGGTTCTACGATGATTATGTGGATCTTGTGGTGTATCGGGACCTTGTGGAGAGATTCGGCATCTCCAACCTTCCGATGTTGAGATTTCTCATAAGGAATATCATATCATCATATTCCAAGCCGCTTTCCGTCAACAGATTGGCCAATAACTGGAGATCAATGAGATACGAGGGATCAAAGAAGACCTTGTACCTGTACCTCTCATACCTGGAGGATGTGGAATTCGCCTTGCTGTTGAAGAAATATTCCAGATCGGAGAGGACCTCGGATCTGTCCACTCCCAAGGTATATCTTCCCGACTCGGGACTTGCGTCAAACATACTGGGACCACAGATAGGAAGGGAGATGGAGAATGCAGTTATCGTTGAAATGCTCAGAAGGACCTCCATGGATCCTTCGATCAAGATATTCTACTGGAAGGAAAACGGGAATGAGATGGATCTCGTGATCACAAAAAATGAAGAGGTTGTTGAACTGATCCAGGTAACAAATTCACTGACCCATGAGAACATGGACAGGGAGATCGATCCCTTTGACAGGTTCCCGGATGGAGATGAGGCGACCGGGAGGACCTTGATCACCTGGACAGGCGAGGAGAAGGTTCCCGAAGGGATCAGAGTGGTATCTTTGTGGGAGTTCCTTCTAGGAGTTTGAGCTTTCCCCCTTTAAAAAAGAGTGTTTGCTAGGCCTATTTTCATCCTTATGTGTGACCTGAAATGTCATGAGCCCTCCTCCTTTTTTTCCAAATAGTTTCAACCGCGAGGGGTAAAGAAGAGATATTGAACGGCTATACCGAAGCATTTAAGGAAGCAGAGAAGGTAATTGTCTTCCTTGAAACCGTTCGTGTCAGGGAACTCAGATTTGTTCAAAGTTCCGGAGGTAGAACGATCTTCCTTCATAGTCCACTCGTTTTATTGCATTTTTTTCCAATAATCTTTCCATTGAATCCCATTTCTTCCCTTTCCTTTCGAGTAGCTTCCTGACAGCATCTTCCCTCATCGGGTGAACTGAAGTAATGCTCAAGATGTCACTTTCGAACTCGTTCAAAGATGAGAAACTGCTCCCCTCATATCCTATCAACAACCTGACCTCATCCACATGA
>JAYEPK010000435.1:0-9944 GCA_034723935.1 Thermoplasmatota archaeon | reverse complement strand
CTCATGGAGATCATAGTCGCCATGGAGACCCAGGATGACATCGATCTTGATATGGAACCGACCATGATGGGATATGATGATCTTTTCAAGAACGGCAAATACTGCATGTAACACTGTACAAAAAAATTGCCCCCCGAAGGGGGCTCCAATACACACCCTATTTTTCCTGAGATAGCAACTCCCACTCTTTGGTCCACCTATCTAACGGGCAGACCCCACACCCCGCCACTTGCTGAAAATGGAATTGGACGATGTGATATTTATTCTTTTGTAGAGGTCATGGACGATCGACACCCACATACTGAAAAATTTTAAATAAGAGTCCTCGAGTTCCCCACTACCCGCAGGGCAGGTGATGGATATGGCCGAAAATGAAGAACAACCAAAGAAGAAGGGAGAGAGAAAGATACTCACCCCTGCAACATGGTTCGCATTCAGTTTCATCTTCTGGTCTATCATCTTGATCCCGCTATCGGTCGGTTTCTTCTACATATTGAAGGTGTCCGTCAGGCTCTTCGAGCTCGATAACAATTATTCTATCCTGTTCGGTCTCGGTGTGGGACTTGTCCTTTCCCTGATCGTTGGATACATTTACTCCAATAAAGCAAGAAAACTTGCGGAATGATCGCATACTTTCTACCCTTGGACCAAATCCTATAATAACTGTAACCTAATCTGGTCCATTGGGAAACATACCCATTCATTTCAAAGGTGTGACCTTGCCCGGAAAAGAAGAAGACCCCTCGGAAGGGGGCAGGTCCCGAAGGAGAGGTCCCTTCAAAAAGGATTACGACAAACTTTACAGAAGGGATACTGCCAGTGATGTCGATGAAACACTGGACCGGGTCGTTTCAGAGATAGGGGACAGGACCCCGATCTACAGGGACAGGGCAAAGACCTTCCTCGCCGACGCTGGAAAAAGGATCAAGAACCTGGACGATGAGGCAGGAGACTATACCGAGAGGATGTTCAAGAGCAAACCACTGGATGCAGTAATGGAGGGGGTGCTGAGATGGAGAAAGACCGTATTCATATTGACTATCGTCGCCTCACTTCTGATAGGATATTTCGGCGTGATCGGAGAAGATTTCACCTCGACGGGTGAGATGAAGATGCAGTCCAAGATAAGGGGTGATTTCGAGGTATATCTTCCGGGTGGTTCCGATGCCGAGAAGGTCCTGATGGAGATGAAGATGGACTGGTCAACGGACCTGGCCACTGTTTTCATTGAAACCCAGAACAAGTTCGACCCCACGGATGAGACGAACATTACGGATTACGATGTTCTCGTTGAGATATCCAGGATGGAGGAGAACCTGAACTTCAACAAGACCGACAAGGGTTCGGAAGATGGAATTGTGTTCACATTCTCCATTGCCACCCTGATAAAGACATTGAACCACACTTCGACCGCAGTGGAAGAGGCTTTCTTCAACGAGCTTCCGGATGACAATATACAATGGAGGATGCCGGACCAGTACAAAGGCAATTATTCCATTCCGGACAACGAGAGGTTGATAAGCGAGTTCTTCTACCAGGCCGGACCGGATGCAATCTCGTCCCTTGTAGCTGACATCAACAACGACGGCATATACGATTCTGCCCTTGTCCTGATGGGATTATCGGCAAAGGTGGACCTGGACATACTGCTGGAGCGGATCAATGGCGAGATAGAGCCGTACTTCGTGGACCCCGGAGTGAGGCCAGGTTCCAAGGACACCACTCATGAATGGATGGGACGATACGAGAACGAACAGGTACACTGCAGGATGACGCTTACCGGTTCCACCCCTCTTGCCAAGATGATATCGGAAAGGACCATGAGCGAGATGACGAAAGTGCTCCCCTGGGCACTTGCAATGGTCGCAGCTTCCCTCCTCATATTCCACCGGACATGGAAGATCATTCCCATCACACTTATCCCGGTGACGTTCTCCCTGATAATTTCATTCGGTCTGATGGGGCTGGCGTTACCTATGCTAACTCCCCAGGTGGTGCTTGTCGCTCCAATATTGATCGCGCTCGGGGTAGCCTACGGCCTGTACATCGCGAACAGATATTCAGAAGAAGCAGAGAACATTCCGGACAAGGAGAAAAGGATACGTTTTGCCCTTAGGACAACGGGGAAAGCAATATTCCTCTCTGCGATGACAACAGCATTCGGATTCGGGGCCATGATGACAGTGGACATGGCAACGATGCAGGTACTTGGCTTCGGACTTTCCACCGGCATTCTCGCCTGTTATGTGACCACCATGCTCATGACCCCTACATTGATTATCTGGACCAACTACAGGAAGATCACATCAACGAAGAAGAAACCAAGGACGAAGAGCTCGGGACACAGAAGGATCGGCAACATTCCCATGAACCACAGCAGGAAGATCATATTCGGGGGCATCCTGCTTGCCGTGATCTCCATTGCGATGTCACCACCATCGACCATTCCCGGAACCGACACACAGGTGGGTGGGTTCTCCGTGGTCCAGGCCAACATGGATTACATACGGCTCTCACCGGCGGACGAACCGGTCGTCCAGAAGATGGAGGAGCAATCCGATACGTTCGGCTCCGGTCAGATCGAGCTGATGCTGGTCCGGGGAACCGAATCCAGGGATGATGACGGGGACGGCAGGGACGATTACGTGGACGGAAGCATGAAGGATCTGGTCGTTCTCAATCAGTTGAACAATTTCATGCTGGACCTCAACGGAAAAGGAAGCAATGACACAGGGGTCAGTTATGCCACAGGTGTATCCATTGTCGAGATCATGAAGATGATAGAAATACCGGATTTCACCGACTCGGAATCCTATACATATCTCCTGGAACAGCTGGGCAGGCTCCCGGGAGATTTTGGCATCATCGAGGATCCTGTCGAAACATTGGACCAGTGGATCAGGGAACACGTCGTGGGAGCAAATTTCTGGGAAGCCCTGAGATATACCCCTGACAACCCCGCTATCAATTATTACCTTGGCGAATCCCTTGACACCTTCATAATGAACGTCTTCTACAATTCCCTTGGCCAGGAGATCCGTGGAATGCTCATCAACGACACATATGCCAAGACCATCGTTTACATGAGCATGCCCAACATGGATATCATCGAAACGGAGATCGCAGTGGACCAGATAAACGATGCGATCAACGATAATTTCGAGGTCACGGTGGAACCGGAAGGCGGGAGGGCCACATCTTCACCGACATCCGGTTTCGGAACGGTCCTTGTCACGGTCAATAACGTTCTCATCGATAATGCCAATCAATCCACAATCATGGCCCTTCTCATGGTCTTCCTTCTTCTATTCATTGTATTCCGTTCGTGGAGGATCTCACTGATCACCCTCCTGCCGGTCTCCCTCGTGGTATTCTGGCAGTACATTGCGATCTGGGGTATCGGTTATTTCGGCGAGTTCGCACCGGGGGAGAACATGTTCTCTGGCGATCTCAACCTCTTCACGGCCTTGATAGGGTCGATCATTATCGGTATTGGTGTCGACTTCTCCATCCATATCACCGAGAGGATCAGGGAGAGGAACTTCACGATGGAGAGTGTGGTATATGCCGCGGATACTTCGGGATGGTCATTCATCGAATCAACAACGACAATGGTGATGGGACTTACCGCCGTTTTCCTCGTGAACATACCTTCGATCAGGGAGTTCATCCTTCTCGTGATAATACTGCTCATCTTCTCGGCCTACTCTGCAATATTCATACTGACATCAGCATACAGGCTGTATCTACCAAGGTATAACAAGCTCAAAGCCCAGAAGAAGATCAAGGGTTAGTCGTTATAATACAAAATATCAAGAATTATTCCGCAATTTAATACGTGGAACCCTATAATTAAAATAGGTACAAGGTAATTGGAGCCAAAGTCAGGATCCTGGAAGCATTTGAGCAAAAGTGTTTCAACGTTAATCGGAGGAGTAATATGTCATCTAAGATTTGGGTTTTCAACGGGAAAAAGATCGTACCCCTTTCTGCAGCTCTCCTGCTGCTCGTGGTGGTCTCGCTCCTGATCTCACAGAGCCCTCTGGAAGTAGATGCTGCGGAGTTCAACGACGTCCAAAGCATAACCGCGAAGAAAACAACCGGAGCATTTCAGGGAGTCCTCAGCAGCGGAGTGGCCGTGAACGATGGCGATGTTATCAATATCAAAGCCATCAATGCCACAGCTCCCAATCTGACAACGGACAAGGTGTTCATTACCATTCTCGTGAACGATTCCACCGGAACCCCGCGGTTCTCGGTCGATTGGAGCCTTCCTTTCAGCGGCACCGGAGACGTGTTCGAAGGGAACATCACCATGAACAGGATGCTCTCCTCCTCTTACACCGTGAACGGTGCGGAGCTCTCCATCAAGGCCGTGGAAGGGGACGATATCTCCCTGAGGAAGCAGACCACGACGAACGAACCGTTCTTCTTCTTCACGGTGGATGTGAACGGCCCATTGATATCCCCGGTCGAACCGGGTTCTTCCTTTGTCAGGTACAAAGGAGAGGCATATGCCGATCCGGGATCGAAACTGAACTTCACCTTCTCCGATTCCGACCCTGACACCACTCTCCAGTGGATGCTGGACAATAACAAGATCGAATACGGTTGGATAGGCGGATCGTATGGGACATACAATGGGACTGCTGTGGATGTTCCTACCGGATCAGGTTCCCGGATCATCTGGGTCAATGCCACCGACAGGTATGGACACCATACCAACTGGTCGGAAGTTTACAACCTTGCTCCCTTCCTCACAAGTGGAACTCCGATAAACAAAACAGTTACACCATTCTCATCCCAGAAGGTATTCATCGGGGATATTACCGTCACAACGGGAGGTGCGATCTCCTTCCTGGGAAGTGAGATCATATTCCTCAGCGGTAATGACGGCTTCGACATTGTATCCGAGGGTTCTATAAGCATCAAGGATTCGACCATAACATCAACAGGCGATCTGTTTACCATATCGTCCGCTTTGGGATCCACACTGAGCATCAACGATACAGTTATCGAGGCTCCTGCGGCCGTCCCGGCAAGTAGCAATATACTGGAGCTCGGCTCTGGTACCCTGGACAATGTAACCGTACACAACCTCACCAACAAAATACTGATCTCCGGCGGAGGAGTGTCCATCATGAATTCGAATATAATGATGGGGGGCACCGGAGCAATAGAGGTCAATAACAACCATACATGGGACAAGTCGATGATCACCATCAAGGACACGGTCATCAACGGAACAGCCGACATCCCCATCCGGGTCGTGAACACCTCGATATGGAGACCTTTCGATGTGGATGAGTATTACTACAGTGACATCGGATCGGTGGGGACAACGTTCCACTGGAACACCACGAACCTTATAAACCCCTACATCTCGATCCCGCATTTCATTGACTCGAGATCATCTCTGGATTCCTTCAACGTGGAATACAACAATAGTGGCACCTGGACCAGCTATACCGATTACCCGGTTTCCGACACGATCTATGAAGAATGGGTGAATTCCGAGGATGCAAGGTTCGACCTATCATTCCTCCCGGAGGGCGAGGTAGAGGTAAGGGTCAACTGGTCCTCCGGTTCAGGCGGAGACAGCTGTATCTATCTGGGCTCTCCCAAGGCTGGAGCGGATGGAATGATGGAAATAGAGCTGGGCAAAGGTGGTTTCGATGGCAACATGGTCGGCTGGACGCACAACAAGGTGTCCGGAACCATGCTCCTGCTTGACAATATCTCGATAGAGAATGCAGGGAGCAGCTTCATCCTGGTGGAATCCAGCGGACTTGTGAAGATGACGGGTCTTCATCTCGGAGGAGAGACAGTGGACTTCAACCCCAGCACACTCGTTTACAATGTGAATTCATCCATCGAGATAACGGATGTCGATCTTGTATGCAACAATAACACCTGGAGTGGTTATTATCAGCTGTTCAATGCAGGTAACGACTTTGGGACAACGCTCATCTCCGGTTCCAACATTACACAAAGGGATAACACATCCTCCCCGTACGGTATGTTCATCGATGGAGGGTGGGCCCATATCTCCGACCTGATGATCAGCGGAAAGGACACCGGTGTTTACGCAAATGACGCATTCGTTTCCCTGAGCGATGTGGAGATCGAGGCGGAAACCACTGGTTACCTTTCATACCTCCCCGACTCATATCCCACGGACCCGATACTCATTCTGGATCAGGTAAAGATGGATCATGACTGGGAAGAGACAGGGATCGGGTTCAAAGGGAGCCCCGATGATTATGATCTCGACCTGCGGATCACGAGATACTCCCTGACATCAAATTACCACAACTATGATCCGATGAGATCCGACGGCCTCGGGGCCATAGTCCTGGACATCACAGGTACTTCGGCCCCGACTGCATATCTTCAGGGAAATATCACCGATAGTCCCGAACATGGCCTATCCGTTCCGAATTGGCCGTCATCAGGCATAATAGAGGTTAATGCAAACTCGAAGATACAGAACATTGCCCTGGACGGCGTATATCTCGGAGACCATGTCAACATCATACTCAACGCCATTTCCATCAGGAACTGCGATGGATATGGGGTTCGTGCAGGAGACAACACCAACCTGACCATTGAGAAAATATCGGGTATTGACCCGAAGTATGATGTGAACGGAATGGGAGGCATGTTCATAGGGAACAGCTCGAAGTTGTCCCTTGAAAATCTCCTGATCGAGGATGTTACGGGATGGGCAATTAGCATAGGGAAGGATGCTACCCTTAACCTGACAGATGTGGACATCAACAGATGTTACGGTGGATTGGAGATCGGTGAGGGATCAAGTGCCGATCTAAATGAACTGTTCATCAACTCCTCGAGTACTGAAAGGGGACTGTATGCCAAAGAGACAGATATCAACATGGAAAAGTCAACGATATCCGGCAACAGCCAGGACGGTATTTTCATGGACGGCGGTTCCCTGCAGATAAGGTACACCGATATTTTCAACAACGTAGGTACCGGACTGAGACTGTGGAACGTTCAACTGGAGGAAATATTGGATTGCAAGATAAACGGCAATACCGGTGATGGGCTCTTCATCCATATCAAATCGGATTCCATACTCGATCCTGACGGGTATTATGCGTTCCTTGATACCATCGAGATAATGGATAACAACGGGGTCGGGATAACAGCCACCCTGGACCCGATAGGAGTGACCCGAACTGTGGAGATAGAGATGACCAACATCCTGATCGGGAACAACAGAGGCGGGGAGATAATAACACCCAATGAATGTCACATACAATGGAACGCTGAGTCGAACCCCACTGGACATCCCGACGGTAGAGAGGTCCTCGGAAGCGATATGATCAACGGCAGGGTTAGAGCGAACATGGACATCACGGTGATGGGAGAGTTCACTGCAAGGATCAAGAACATCAATATTACGCTCCTCGGAGACGGCAGGGATATCCTGATCAAGGAGTATGCGGACCTTTACCTCGAGAACTGCTATATCAGACCCGATCGCACGTCCTATCACTTTTCAATGACCGGAGAGAAGGATTCGGTAGTAGATATCAAAGGCGGTTTCCTGGGTCAGCTCTACCGCCTGGAAATGGAGAATGGTGGCTCATTTTCGATGGATGGAACGCTTGTCAAGAACAGCGACGGCCCGATATCTCTCAAGGATACGACATTTGATTTTGTAGATTCCGAGTTCTCCAGCATCGATGGGACCGCGATAACCATATTCGGAGGAGATGGAAAGATATCACATTCAAAGTTCACCGACAATACCATAGGGGTCAAGATCGAGGAACTGGATGGAGACCTGCTCATCTCCGATTCCGAATTCATCGGCAACAACTGGGGTTTGTATCTCTTCAAAACCTCCGGTCACTATGTGAACATCACGGATTGTTCCTTCAGTGACAACTCCCCTGCACCCATCTGGTCAGGGGCAGCGAATGCATACCTGCTCGATACGGCAATAGACCCTGACAGGGTAGCGGTAACACAGGGAGATCAGTTCGTTATCATAAGCTACACCCTCGAGGTATTTCTCCTTGACGAGGAAGAAAACAGGGTACCATTCGACATCACAGTGGACATGGGCCATGGAACCACGTTCAAGTCATTCCCTGACCAGAACGGCCTGTTCCGGAAAGAGCTTGAGGTCTACAAGGTCACCTATGATGGAGTGCAGAACAAAGGAGTGAACATATACCTTGAGATAGAATATATCGAGGGAAGACAGGACAGCAAGGATATCACTGGAACCGTGACCGACACCTTCGATCTCGATACAAGGACATCGGTCACCTACTATGGTTTCCAGGCACCGTCAAGGACACAGAACTTCCCCGGGAATCTGGAGGCCATCGAGGACCTCGGCTTCACGAAGGGGCCCATCTATGTCGAGCCGTGGTTCGATGACCTTGGAGATGACAAGGGGAACCTTACATTCTCCACGGCTTCCTCCGTGGGTCAAATGATGCCGGAGATCGATGGAAGCATGCTCACCCTCTCACTGCAGAAAGATTGGAACGGGGTTGCAAATATAACCGTAACAGCTACCGACCCACACGGCAAGAGCCTCACATTAATAGTGTCTATCAACGTGATACCGAAGAACGATCAACCGGTGGTGACCGACCAGAGGATCATCGTCAAGAACAAGAACACCACAACACCAAGGACCGGAGACACATTGAAGGCAAAATGGGAGTGGTATGACATCGATGGGGATGCTGAACCGAAGACCCATATCATCAAATGGTTCCTGAACGGAGAACACCAGAGGGATTGGGACAATCATGTCGAGATACCGGGTGTATTCTCAGGCCAGATCTGGAACTTCACTATCTATCCGTGGGACCAGAAGGAAGCTTCGTACGGCATACCCGTCCATTCACCACCTGTCATGGTGGGCAACCTCCCCCCAACACTGACCAGTGTGAGCATTACTACCAAGAACCCGACAACGATGACCGACCTGATCGCCGAGCCCAGGGGAGGAAATGATACGGAGACCGGGGCCGTGATCTACAATTACCTGTGGGAGAAGAGAGTTAGCTCGAGCTGGTCTCCGCTAGGAGCTCCCAACTCACCCATACTGGACCACAGGTTCACCGAGAAGAACAAGGATATCAGGGTCAGCTGCTGGGTGTCCGACGGCATCTCGATCTCCGGGATCAGGACCGCAACTGTGGCCATCAAGAACTCTCAGCCCTATGTGACAAGCGCAAATCTGAACCCTGCGGTGGTCGATGAGACAACAGAGATGATCTACCTGACGAACATCGAATGGGGAGATCCTGACGGGGACATCGTCACGTTGAGCTACAAATGGATGGTCGACGGGATCGACATCAGCATTTCCGAAACCTACCCACAGCTTATGAAGACCGATGCAGGATGGGAATACCCCGCAAACATCACGGTTGGGGTCACTCCGTATGACTCCGATTATCTCATGGGAAACACTTACTTTATAACCGTATACATCCAGCCGCGGGATACCGATGGTGATGGTCTTTTCGATGATGCGAACGACAACGGAAGGAACGAACCGGGTGACGACAAGGATGATGACAATGATGGCTACCAGGACAGCTGGGAGGAGTTCCTTGGAACGGATCCCAAGAACTACCTGTCGATACCAACGGACACGGATGGTGACGGACAGCCCGACGGAGACAGCTCAAATTCAGAGGACTGGATGGACCTGGATGATGACAACGATGGTGTCTGGGACATACATCCGGAAAACACCGATATGAACAACCCCAAGTGGTTCGACACGTATCCCTACACACCAAATCTGCCAGGGGACATGGACTATGACGGCATCGGTGACGATCAGGACCCGGATATCGACGGTGATGGAATTGCAAACGAGGATGACGATTATCCAAGGGATCCGGATAGGCACACCGAGACAGTATACAAGGAGAATATCC
>JAYEPK010000434.1:0-2276 GCA_034723935.1 Thermoplasmatota archaeon | reverse complement strand
CCCTCCTGATATCTCCTCTTCTCACGCTCCCCCTCCTGTCAATATCATCAAAAACCTTACTTCCCCTGGCATGACCATCCAATCTCCCGGTGACCTGAACCTTCCTGGGACCAAGAGGTCCTTTGCCAATCCCGTACCTGCTTGGAGAGCCAATATCCATAAGGTCACCCTCCTGCTGGTCTCCGGCAGAGGGTTTGTAGAACATGAAAAGCGTTACAAGCCCACCTATCAGAACGATCAGGACCACTACCCCGATAATGACCCAGATGGGATCATCGTCGGTGCTCTCCTCGGGAACATACGTGACCTCAGCACAAATATCACTTCGCACAACGGTATCGGAAAGGGTGGAAAGCATTATCATCACCTTTCCCTCGGTATCTTTGTCCAGGGAGAACAGATAGGAGAAGTTCTGACCCGGCGAAAAGTCCCTTGCCTCGGAATATATCTTCTCATCTCCCACGAACAGATCCACCCGCACAAGGTTCACCTCCCGGGGCCCCTCGAACTCTATCTCCGCCAGGTACATGTTCTCGCTTCCCGTAACCTCTCTGACGGATGTTGCAAAACTCTCTGCCATCGACACAACCTCGATAATGAGGCCTCCCTGGGCTACGGTCAGCCCACCGTAGGATGCTGTGATGGAGATACTGTGTGATCCCAGCTCCGGAGTTCCCTCGACACTGATGGTGATCTCCTGCTCCTGACCCGGTGATATCGGAGTATTCGCATATATCTGGATCCCTTCGACCGTGCTGGATGTGATCTCCAGATAGTCATATCCCTCGGCATCCAGAACGGAGAACCTCGAGATATGGGTTGCACCACCTTCCTGGTAAATGGTTCCTACCGGTGGTTCGATCATCAGCTGTACATCTCCCCCTCCGGGAAGTTTTACATCAATATCAATATCCATGGAGGAACTGTACGGACCGGAAACCGCATTGAACGTCAATGTTACCGTTCTCGGATCTCCGAACGAGCTGAGGACCTCGACAATTACGGGAACCTCAAGGATACTCTGCTGCTGAAGTTCAAGGGAAGAGGGTATGTTCAGGGAAATACCGGATACGGGTTCTGCCGAAACCACGACCGATCCCGAGTGCAGACCTCTGGGAACGATCTCCAGAAAGACATTTGTGGTATCTCCCACATCGATCTCGATCTCGGTAACAGGTGCTTCAAGGGATATTCCATCATATTCGTACGAAAGCACCTCGATCCATCCCTGGAGAGAGGCGATCAGGATCTCGTTCCCCTCATTTTGATCGGTAACTTCCCCCACATCCACGCCCGATATCTCGAGTCTGGCATTATCCACCTCCTTGACCCATGCAAGATCGGAAACGAGCTCTCCGTCCACCTCAATTATCTGGGTGACCTGATTGTAATAACCGGTCACCATGGCCTCCTCACCGTGGTTCATTGGATTGAACTCACCGATTGCGAGCCCTTCAAGACCCGATGAAGAACCGGCGGTGGTCTCTGCCTGGAAGATGTCCTCGATCTGGAACGATGACCCGGAACTGTAAAGATACCTGCACCATCCGGAAAGTTCCGCGATGATGACCTCATTTCCCGGGTGGACGCTCCATAGGTCCCCGATCTTCACATTGGCTATAAGCTCGTTCGGATTGGTGTAGATGATCTTCTCAACCCACTCACTGCCGTCCCTGTAACATTCTATAAGGTGTGACTCTACACCACCCTGGTCGTTCCAACCGGCAATACATGCCCAGACCTCAGGTCCTGGTATGTTCGGATCCGCATCGGCCACGGTAACAGCCTTGGGAGCCTCGGTGGTCGGTATGGTGCTTTCCAACCAGGAAGCACCGGACCGGAACAGATAATGGATGGCAAGATCCTCTTCATGCTTGAACGATGAAAGGATGATCTCCTCGCCAGGGGCAGGATCGATATCTCCGATCTCCAGATCGAATATCCTGAATTGGCTGGAGAACAATACCTCAGATCTCCATTCGGTTCCATCGTAGGAGATCATGTAAACATCCTTCGTCCCATCGGAACCAGCGTCCCCTGCTGTGATGATCTCGACTCCGGGGAGATCCGGGTCGACATCATGGACCATGAGATCGAACAGCGTTTTATTTGATCCGGGGGGGCCTTCGACCTGCCAGATGACCAATGAATCGAAATCCCCCTTACCGTCCGGTTCAAGAAGGATAACATTCCCCTCGAAATCGCAAAATACGATCTCGATATCACCATCTCGATCCACGTCCCCCGATCCCATTCCACCGCTCAGGGACCGAGAG
>JAYEPK010000433.1:0-2276 GCA_034723935.1 Thermoplasmatota archaeon | reverse complement strand
ACATCTCCGGGAGGACAAAGGTGATCGCTGCGGAGCCGGTGAACGCCGATGATGCATACCGCTCGTTCAAGACAGGGAAGCTTACACCTTCGAAGGACCCGGACACCATTGCCGATGGTCTCAGAACATCCCTCGGAGAATTGAACTTCGAGATAATCAGGGAATATGTCGATGACATAGTCACCGTGACCGAAGAGGGCATAATCACGGCAATGAGAACGATGTGGGAGCGGATGAAACTGATCATTGAACCCTCTGCTGCCCTTCCTCTCGGAGCACTTCTTGAAAAGAAGCTCAGCGCAAGGAACAAACGTGTCGGCATCATACTTTCCGGCGGGAACGTTGATCTCGACAGGCTCCCCTGGTGATTCGAGAGTTTTTTTTCTAATTATTCCCAAGGAGTTCATAGTAGCAAGTGCCCTGACAGGTATGATCAAGGGGTCTCAAGTAAACCTTCAGAAAATGGACGTGATAATGGGTATCATCGGCGTAATGATGATCGATCCTTACGGCAATATCTGGACCTTTGCAGGCACTTTTCCTGATAGCATCGGGAGAGGTTGAATGATCCATTTCCCAATTGATGGAAAAGATTGAAATGATTTGTTCTCCCATTATCCTCGGGGATATTTATGTACACTAACAGGAAGGTCTTGAGCTACTCAATGTCAATAATACTCTTCATGGGGGGTGGTCTACTCCTTTTCCAGGGGATGGGTGAAGCGTCAGGTTATGTCGAGGAGATGATCAACCCATATGACACCATTGCGGGGTATCCTGCCCTTGACGGAATATTTATGGTCTACGTTTCAGGTATGTCCGAAGACCAAAGGGTTGTACTTCGAAATATCGATACTGGTACAGAGAGGAAATTGGTGGATTTCAGATCCTACGCTCCGGACATCTCCGGGGACCATGTGGTTTTCCTGGGTAGAGAGGTACAGGACCAGGATATCTATCAGTATACAATATCGAGCAGCAGCTGGATCAAGATCACCAACGGTCCTGAAATTGAGATGTCACCTCGTATCTATGGTGAGAACATCGTGTGGTATCAGGATATGCGGAGCCACGACCTGCAGATACTTCATTACCACCCAGATACAGGTATCAGAGAGATCTCGACGGCCATTGACCATGACATGTATCCCAATATCCATGGTAACCTCGTTGTCTGGGAATACATGAAACCGGGTTATTCCATGATAATGGGATATGACCTCAAAGAGGACAAGAAGATCGACATCGTAAACATATCGGGTCTGAATTGTCATAAACCAGACATCTACGAAGATAGGATCGTATACATTGCACAGGGTGGCCTGAATGATATCGTCTGGCTGTATAATATGACCTCCGAGCATACCATGTATGTCTCCAATTTCAACCACAGATCGGATTGGCCCAGGATCGACCGGGACAATGTGGTATTTGTATCAGATTTTGATGACAGATGGGATGTCGGACTATATGATATCCTAAGAGGAGCCGAACGCAGGCTCACATATGACAGCTCATACGAATACTATCCTGTGATCTGGGGAGAGCATGTTGCATTCGCCAGAGATCGGGGAACCCTTCAACTCTTCCATATCCTTCTGGATTATGATGACGATGGGATCCCGGATATTGATGATCCCTCTCCCCAAAGTGATATTGATCCCATAATGGAACTACTTCAAGTTCTCATAATGAGAGGGGGGGCAATGGAAACGAATCTCACTTCCAGATTGGATGATCTCGAAAACACACTTGCAGGTCTTTTGAAGGAGAATGAAGCAGGGATCATAGATGGTATCAACAATGCATTTATGGATCTCAACCACACCTTAAGCCATCTGAACCTGTCAGGAGAATTGGATGCAATGCTTATCAATTTCACAGATCTGTATAAGCAGGAACCTGGTTGGTACGAGACACCGGACAGCTTCTTCGATGTCTGGGTGAATATAGTAGCTGAAATGGAAGCGAGTATAATGCTGAAACTCCAGAACCTGAGCGAGGGACAGGATCTGACCAATGAGGAGATATCACAACTGATGGACGAGTTAGCGGCTCTTGAGGAGATCAACGACATAGTTTCCGATCTGGAACAGGTTGGATTGGATGTTCAAAGCCAGAGCGAGAACCTGGAGACCTCTGATAACAATCTCAGGACCTATTTCATTGTGTTGATTATAGTCTCTATTTTATACACGTCCATACTGATATTTTTCTTCGTGAATGTATCCAGGAAGAAAACAGTTCCGGACCTCGACGAGTATTGAGCAACAGAA
>JAYEPK010000432.1:0-9968 GCA_034723935.1 Thermoplasmatota archaeon | reverse complement strand
AGATGAAAGATGTCCTTCACCTCCCCGACAATGAGAAGGAAAGACTCGGTTCCTTCGCGAAGGTACAGAACGATATCAACAAAGGATCAGATCAATACGAACTGGCAACTGCGAACGCGATCTGGCCGGCGACGGGACCGGAATGGTACTATGAGTTCCTGGACATAATAACCGGATACTACGACGGAAAGGTAAAAGAGCTGGACTATGCAGCAGATCCGGAATCCTGCAGAAAGACGATCAACAACTGGGTCGAGAACAGAACGAACGACAGGATCAAGGACCTGATCCCAGAGGGAGACATAGACATATTCACATACATGGTACTGACGAACGCCATATACTTCAAGGGAGAATGGATCTACGAGTTCAACGAGGACGAGACCGACAAGGCCCCCTTCTACTCTCCAAGCGGCGAGGTGGAGGTTGACATGATGGGGATGAAGCTCGAGGACGACAACAAGGTACCTTACTATCTAGGAGATGATGTCCAGGCCCTGGAGCTTCCTTACAAGGGAGATGAACTGTCAATGGTCCTTGTTCTTCCAAGTTTCGGAACCCTGGATGATATGATCTCTGATCTGGACAATGCTCTCCTCGAGGAGATCAGGAGCGGTCTTGAGCCATCCAACGTACAGGTGAAGATGCCGAAGCTCAAACTGGAGACGAAATACGGACTCAAGGACCATCTGATCGACCTTGGAATGCCAACTGCGTTCTCCCCGGGCAGTGCCGATTTCTCCGGCATGTCCGCAGAAGGAGAAGAGGTATACATCTCCAAGGTGATCCACCAGACCTTCCTGGAGGTCGATGAAGAGGGAACCGAAGCAGCTGCCGCAACAGCGGTGATACTGAGAAAATACAGCGCGGAGAGCATACCGGAGTTCAATGCAAATGAACCGTTCCTCTTCTACATACAGCAAAGGGACACCGGCAATATCCTCTTCATGGGAGCAATAAAGGACCCTTCGTTATCCGGGTGAACACTGAATCTCTCGAAAGATACTGACAGCATCACAGTTCAAATACAACACCCGCGCCTCTTTACATCGAAGCGGATGTTGCGCAAGATGATATACAACATCATCTTGGTCTCCGCGATCCTCGGGATCGTTGGCTGGTGCTACACTCGACCTGTTGATGAAGGACCGGGAGGTCCCATCGGCCAGGGGATCGAAGGGAGCCTGGTGGTGAACAGTTTCGAGTGGTCCCGTGACGGGACCTCGGCTTCGATAGAGGTCGTTGAACTGCAGGATGATATCATACTCAGAACGCATTCGATCATTTTCAGAAATAATTCCTTCATGAAGATCAGGACCGAGGAGAGAGAAGACTTCTGCCCGGACTTGATCCGGATAAGAGGTACTGTCTATTTCAATCCGCAAGGAACATCCTTCGTGATCATCTACTATGATCAGGCTCCCGGACCAGGACAGGACCCGGGACTTCATTTCACATTTGAAGAGGGAGATAGTTACAGTGACATTACTTCCGAACTGAGGGCTGCGGTCATTCGGCCTTGATGAGCTCCAATTCGAGCTTCTTCAGGGACTTGCATATGTCCTCAGTTAGTATCTCGGCCAGACCATCCACGTTCTCCGGGCCGAGTTTTTTGGCAGCATCCCATTTTGTAATACGGCCCCCCTTTTTGCAAGACATTTCCTTGTTTGCTGTCATGTTGTCCCCGATAACTATCTTGCAAGTGAGCGTTTATAAGGGTTTGCGCATAATTCCGATTTTCGTATAATAACAATTTATGCGATCCTTACCCTGATAACATCGAAAGAAACACTTATGTTCAGTCCTTTACCAGTTCCGAGCGAAGAAGTGATATTTCGGTATATTCACCGACTCTTCATACAACACCATGATCAATGATCCGCTGGTTTCAAGGACATCAGCTCGTCCCTTCTCTTCTTCTCCTTGATTATCTTTCCATTCCTCACATCGTTCAGGTGGGAGCTCCTCAGGGTGATGTATTCCTCTTCCAGATCACGGTCCAGAACGTGTAGCCCTTTCTCCACCCTCTCTCCCTCGGCAACAGCGTTCTTGCAGTGAGGACCGCACGGAACGAACCTCTCTACAAAATATGCCCTGGGATCGGGGCTCCGGTCCTTTCGGAGCAGATCATGAGCTTCTAAGTCCTGATCGCTCCCGTTCATCAAATGCCTCACGAAGCTCCGGACACAGCATCCGGGGAAATCAAGAAGGTCCCCGGTGAGATTGGCGATCGTTATCTGAGCCAGTATGAACTCCTGAAATCCCATACTCTCGTAAAGGTCCGGTATCCTGAAGGCGAGCTCCTCCTTCTTTCTGCTGAAAAGGAACACTTTGTAAACCTGTTTTCCGCATTTCCTGACCACCATTCCCGATCCGAGTTCCTTCGCGATCTCGTGAACCTGAACGATCTCCTCGATACTCTCCGGATGGAACATGGAAGAAGGACGTATTCGAGTGGCGACCATATACAAGTTCTCGAGGAGCCTGGCACTGCTCAGGGTGAACTTCCTCGGTCTCTCGAAGATGATCCTGCTGGCATCTCTGCGAGTTACCTCTCCCCTGGGTCTCAGGTCCGAAATGCGATGTTCCATCTGGAACTCTAGTGGATCGAGCACATACAACACAATGCATGCTGTGAAATTAACTTTATCATACCTTGTAGGTCTTAGGGAAGAAGAGAACGACAACGGCCAGAAGCTCAAGGCGTCCCAGCCACATCAACAAGGATAGTATCACCTTCCCCGCAGGTTCTACCGCAGCATAATTGCAGGTCGGTCCAACGAGACCGAGACCCGGACCTACATTTCCCAGGGTAGCTGCAACGGAGGAAAGCGCAGATACGGCATCAAGACCCGTAAGTGTCATGATAAAGCTGCTGAAGACAAATATCGAGATGTAGGCAAAGATGAATGTCAGGACGGAGCTAACTATCCTTTCGGAGAAGATCACGTTCCCCATTCGAAGAGGTATCACCGACCTCGGATGTCCTATCCTTTTCAGACTCCGTTTCGCTGCCTGATAGGCGATTATGAACCTTGCTATCTTCATACCACCTCCGGTGGAACCGGTCATGCCCCCGAAGAACATGGCAATCAGCAGGATCAACTTGGAAAGTGAAGACCAGGTCTCGTAATCGGCTGTTACGTAGCCTGTTGTAGTCTGAAGAGATACTATGGTGAAAAGGGAAGCCCTGATCGAGCTGAAGACGCTCTGACCACCTCTCAGAGTAAGGTCCAACGTAACGATGGAGACAAGGGTCAACATTATGAACACATAGACCTTGAACTCACGGTCCATCAGGTAGCTCCTGACCCCTTTCCCTATGAAATTGTAATGAAGAACGAAGTTCACACCCCCCATGAACATGAAGAAAACGAACACCAACTCTATGAGCGGAGCCGTGGGCAGGTTCTGATAGTAGGCGATACTGGCATTGTGGGTGCCGTAGCCTCCAGTGGAAAGCGTTGTGAGAGAATGACAGGTGGCATCGAACAGGCTGAGTCCAAGTATGGTCAGTAGAATGATCTCGGCAATGGTAAGGATGAGATAGATGGTCCATAGTATCTTGGCCGCGTCCTTTATCCTGTGAACTATCTTCTCGCTGGAATGTCCCGGGACCTCACCCTTCATCAAAAGCATACCTGCCTTCGGGCCGCCCATTAATAGGGAGAATATGGCGACCATCAGAACAATAACACCCAAACCTCCAAGCCACTGTGTCAATGACCTCCAGATCAGGATGGAATGTGGAAGACCGTCGATCTCGACGATGACCGATGCTCCGGTCGTGGTGAATCCGGACATGGACTCGAAGAAGGCATCCACGTAGTTGACCAGGGTTCCGGTGAGCAGAAACGGGAATGCACCTAGGGCTGCGATGAACAACCAGGTCAGAGAGACCACTACCAAGGCCTCTCCCGATCTCAGATCCAGTTCATGGTGCGGTACCCATTTGCCCCAGTTTATCAGGAACATCCCCAGAAGGAAAGAGAGCAGGGCAGGTAACAGGTAGGACTTGAGCAGGAAGAGTGTCGTTTCACCGTACAGGATGCCAACTATGAATGGGAGAAGAAATGCGATCGGATAGATCAGGAGGACCGCACCGATGCCAGATAGTGCCTTTTTGAACCTCATCTGGAAACATGCCCGTTGACCGCATAGAGTCCGTCTCGTTTATAAAGGATTTATGTTCTGATCACACCTTGTAGGTCGAGGGAAAGAAGAGAACGAGACCGGTTATGAGCTCCAGTCTCCCGAACCACATAAGGAAGCTGAGTATGATCTTCCCGGGAACGTTCACTCCAGCGAAGTTTGATCCTGGACCGACGACATTCAGTCCAGGACCCACACCGCCCATGGTTGTGGCAACGGAGGAAATTGCGGACACAACATCCAGGCCGACCAGGGTCATGATGAAGGAGGCGAACATGAACAGCGCAAGATAACCGAAGATGAATATCCCGACACTCCTGACGATCCCCTCGTTGAATACCACCTCTCCGGCCCTGATGGGAATGGCCGCCTTCGGGTGGCCTATCCGCTTGAGGCTTCGGCCTACGGCTTTTCCGGCAATGATGAACCGTGCGGTCTTTATCGCTCCCGAAGTGGACCCTGTCATACCTCCCATAAGCATGGCAATGACCATAATGAACCGGGAGAGTGCGGGCCACTGACCAAAATCCTTGGTGGCATAACCGCAGGTCGAAAAGTTCGATGTGGTATTGAATATCGAAGCCCTGACGGCCTCGACAGGGCCATAGACATTGTTCATGACAAGATCAAGGGCTACAATGCACCACATTATCACAAGTATCGATATGTAGACCCTGAACTCAATATTCTTGAAGTAGTTCCTGCGGTTGCCCTTTAAAAAGTGGTAATGGAGAACGAAGTTGATGCTCCCGAGCATCATGAAGAGCACGATCACACCTTCGATCAGGGGAGCAAATGCATATTTCTCGTAGAAACCAATACTGGCAGTGTGGGTCCCAAAACCGCCGGTGGAGATCGTTGTGAAGGCGTGGCAAACAGCATCATAGATCGACACCCCCAGGATCAAAAGAAGGAGGATCAGAACAACGGTGAGCAGAGCGTAGATCCCCCAGAGTATCTTCGCCGTGTCCTTCAAACGGGGTACAAACTTCTCGTTGGAATACCCGGGAACCTCGCCCTTCATCAAAAGCATCCCGGCCTTGTGCCCCCCGAGGAACATGGAGAACACTGCGACCATCAGGACGATGACACCCAGACCACCGAGCCACTGGGTCAATGCCCTCCAGAGCAGTATGGATCTTGGAAGCGGGTCGATCTCTGTTATGACCGAAGAGCCCGTCGTGGTGAAGCCGGACATGGACTCGAAAAAGGCATCCACGAAATTGGGGAGGGTATTGGTTATCATGAATGGAAGCGCTCCGATGACGGGGATCAGCACCCATAAAACAGCTACCACAACAAGTGCCTCGACCGGCCTCAGGTCAAATGTGCTCTTGCCCGCTCTTCCACCGTAAACGGTCAGAAGGAATCCAAAGGATAACATGAAAATTCCCGGAAGGATATATGCCAGGAACAGTAGGGTTATCCTCTCGCTGAATAGGAGTCCGGTAACGAAGGGGAAAAGCAGGAATACAGGGCAGATGAGAAGTATCGTCCCCACACCTGAAGTGATCCTTTTCAACCTCAATCGTAGTTCCCCCTGATGGTATTATGAAGGTGCGTTCCTGTTAATTAATATTATTCTCAATGATATATTCCCGGACCATTTCCAGGGCATCTTCATGCTCTTTCCGGGTCAGCTCCCTGGGATAATTGTACATTGGACCTCTTGGTCTCTCGTTGTAATAGGGACGGTTGCAGTTCGGGCACCCTCTTGTCATGAAAGCACTTCCCGGAGCATCATCTAGAACGGAAGGTATCCCGGTCAGCCTGCCATCATCGAATTCAAAACCGAAGGTGGAACCGGACGCTATCACGCAGTGTCTCATGAACTGCATGGCCCTGTACCTCACAAGCGGCGGAGGGTCCAGTTTCAAATCTGTACCCTCCATGGGGGTGTATGCGAAGAGGGACAGAAGGACACCCGTATCTCTGCTCCTCTTCATCACATCGAACACGTTCCTGTCCGATTCTCCCATGCCGATTATCAGATGTGTAGATACCTTACCCCATCCAAAGATCTGAACAGCGTCCTCCATGGACCTCCAAATATCGTCCCAGTCATAGGGATTCCCCACACCCTTTCCCTTGATCCGGTCGAACAGCTCTTTTGAGCCTGCATCCACTGCAATGCCAACCCTGTCCGCACCTGCTTCTCTCAATGATGCAAGATATTCGGGAGCCATGGACGATATCGAGACAGAGATCGGAAGCCCTGAGCTCTTTGATATCTCACCGATCAAAGATGGGAGGTCCTTCACCATTGCAGGGTCGTTCAGACACTGAAGGCAAACTCTCCCAATCCCCATCTCTTTCGACCGTGCAAGGGCATTGATCACCTCCTCTTTTCCAAAGGAGGGCCAGCTGACCCTGCTCAGCATCTCACCGGAACCGGATGCTTCCCTGGCCTGGGTACAGAAACCGCAGTTGTTGGAGCACTCATCTCCGATCATCAAATATGCAGTGGTTGGAGGATTCGGGAGGTCTCCTTTTCGGAGATTTAGAAGCATTGCGGTGCCGATCGATGGTCTGATGATGGCGTTGGACATGGTAGATGACCTGCAGGACCTTGGAGTCCGGGTGCCAATAAAAACATTTTGCCTGCTGTTTTTTAGATTATCAATCCGCGTGTACATCAGGAATATAATAAATAACCGTGGAAGAACTGTCACATCGAAGGGTTCATTTCTATCCTTCAACCCATGAATTTCCCTTCTGGAAGTGAAACCAATGCCTGGTTTGGATTACTATCATATATTGGGAGTCCCCAAGGAATGCACGGACAAAGATGTAAAGAAAGCATACAGGAAGCTGGCCACCCAGTACCATCCGGACAAGGTCTGTGCACTTCCTCCGAAGATGCGTGAGTTCGCGGATGAAGAGATGAGAAGGATCAACCGTGCGAAGGAGACGCTTCTTGACATCAAGATGAGGGCTGAACACGATAAAGAACTTCTCTCTGCATCCCGTGGCCCCAAACCAGAACCCGCCCCCCGGCCAGAGCACCAGAATAGAGCCTACAATTTCGGATGTCCGCACTGCTCTACAAAGGTGTCGGCCATCATGATAGACCGTTCCTACGTCATACTATGTCCCGGTTGCCATAGACAGATGACAATTCCTGCGAAACAGAACAATGGAGGCAAAGGGGTCGACAGGGTGGACATATACAGAGAGGCCATGAGAAGGGCGATGGTGGACGGAGTTGTCACGAATGATGAGAACTATATCCTCGATGGCCTTCGTGAGGTATTGAACATCACACCACTTGAACATCAGAACGTCCTGTTCCACCTGCAGTACAAGAAGTAGGATCTAATCCCATTCTATGGCGGACACATGCTCGAGGATCATCTTCCGGTTCATATCTTTCGAACCAGAATCCTCGAGTCCGTATCTCTCCAGAGCATTCCGACCGCCGAAAGGTATATTTTCCAGATCGTCCAGACCGGAGATCCTGGGAGGGGAGCCGTTGACCGACAGGTCATGCACGTCCTTTCCGTCCTTCTCTTCCGGCCAATCATCGGGAAGGACAAGAACAAGAACGTTCCTTGAACCGACTGAAGGACATATCATATCCATGCTCGAGGATATCTGGTGGGCCCCGGCCAGACATCTGATGACCTCCACTGCAGGGTCCCTTGCCCTTGATCGGTTTCTGAAAAGCGAGCGGGCGGCATGCATGAGCGAGAACGAGACATGTAAAATATCGAAAATGGCAAACGGATCGATGATCACAGGTCTTCCAAGCCCCTGATATGCATCCAGCATCCTGCCAAGGAATGCCGTATCCCATTCTTCTTGCAGTTCAAAGCAGTGGAGCTCGATGTTCGAGCTCATGTGACATCACTCCTTTCAGAGGTCCCCCACCGCATCGCAGATCTTCCCGGCTGTCTTTTCTCCGAACCCTTCGATCATTAGAAGGTCCTCCGGAACGGCTTCCTTCAGCTCATCAACGTTCATGTAACCCGCGTCCCTGAGCTTGGATGCATTGCCCTTGCTGATACCGGGAACGTCCTCGATCTCCGTTATTACGGGTTTCGCCTCGATGACCTCTGGAGTTTCATCTTCCTTCTCGGATTCTTTTTCCTCGGACGGTTCATCTTCCTTTCCCTCTTCGGAGGTCTCTTCCACTTCGTCTCCTTCCATATCTTCCGGAGTTCCATCCTCTTCGGAACCCTCTTCCTCTGCAGGTTCCTTCTCCTCTTTCTCTGCAGGTTCTTCTTCCGTATTCTCTTCCTTCTTCGAGCCTTTGAAGAAGCCGAGGATCCTGTCAAATATGCCGGGTGAAGGTTTCTTTTCCTTTTTCTCTGCAGGTTCTTCTTCCGGTTCTTTATCTTCATCTTCTTCTTCCGGAGTTCCATCCTCGGAACCCTCTTTGCCGGAAGTTTCTTCTTCTGCCTTTTCCTCTTCCCCGGAACTCTCCTCCTCTGCGGGTTCTTCTTCCGGTGCCTCTTCCTCTTCGGGCCCCTCCTTCTCTATGTCTTCCGGAGGTTCTTCATCCGTTGTTTCATCTTTTGGCTCTTCTTTCTCCGTGTCCTCGGCAGGCTCTTCTTTCTCTGCAGGTTTTTCTTCCGTTGTTTCATCCTTTGGTTCTTCTTTCTCGGAAGTTTCTTCTTTCTTTTCCTCCTTCTTTCCCCCGAAGAAGGATCTGATACCGCTGATGATCTTGTCAAATATACCTGGTGTGGGAGCCTTCTCTTCCCCGCTCTCCTCCTGCTCCTCACCTTCTGCATGGATCTCGGCGGTGGCATCCTCGATGACCTCCGGGAGGCCAAACTTCTCTATCGCCTCGGAAGTTGCTACAAGGATCGACTCCGATAGTTTTGGTCCTACGCCCTTGCATTCCATTAGCTCTTCCTTGGCGATATCCTTGAACTTCGAAAGATCGGCATATCCGCTCTCCAGGATGTTGTCGATAACAGGTTGTGTCATTCGAGGGACGGAGCCGAGGATATCCCTGATGTCGGGTGCATCCTTTCCCTGTTCCATCATCTCCTTCTTGACGGAAGCGAGTTCCAGAAAAGCCTCCGTGGTCTTCTTCCCAACGCCCTTGAAGCCCATGAAATGATCCTCATCGCCCTCGATCAGGCTGGTCCAGTTATCCAATCCCTGGTCGTAGACCGATCCTGCAAGTGCTTTTCTGATACGCCCGGTGGACATCAGATATTCAACCATCTCTTCTTTTTTGACCTGCCCGGAGGTTTCGACAGGGCTTTTATCGTTCTTGGTCTCACTGTCCGCCATTTCCATCACCAAAGGTATCCTGGTCAAGGGTTTATATAACCCATACAACGGTGGAATAGGACAAACCGTATAATATCTTTTGTAGGCAAACAGGCCAGGTATTGGATTTTCCAGATCGATATCAAAGGTTCATTAACGGGTTAAGGATTATTGCTTCAGGATCTTAAAGGAAGATGGGCCATTATTTTTCAAATGGTGCGATTTGGATAGACCAGTTGAGGACAACTTAAAATTATTTCCATATCCTCCCCTGTTTGGATCGCGAACAGGACAACGGAATAATGTTCACTGGATCGTTTTCATCAAGCATCGAATCGATGCTGATCTTGACCGTTTCATCACGGAAAAGGAAGGTGAGAATTGAATGATTCATTTTGGTTTCCAATCAGTTAATATTACCCAGATAACAAAAACTGTTAATCCTATAGTAAGAATAGAAACAATTCCAAATGATAATATATTTATTATGAAGCACTCATGACCCTTCGGGCCACACATAAGGATGAAAATCGGCCAGGCAACCTATTTTCATAGCAAAAGGAAGATTTCAAATAAATCTTGCAGATTGC
>JAYEPK010000431.1:0-9969 GCA_034723935.1 Thermoplasmatota archaeon | reverse complement strand
AAGGTCCGATCAAAAGCATCGAACCTTGAACTTTCAAGACCGGGTTTAACCTTTTTTTCCATTACTCCCTATTTAAAGGGTCGAACGACTGGATGTTTTAAATTCCTATAGGATAAATAAACGACGCACCAGATCCAGCTGGAAGGGATGTTCAAGAGAGAAACGGAACGACCTCAAACACGATATGCTGCGAGCGCGGTTGAAAGGAGTCCCAGATAAGAATTGAGCATTGCACGAGAAGTTGAGAGATCAACACTTTCCATTACGATAACGAGAGATCCGCCTTCAATATCAACCGACAGCGCCCCACCGGACGGGGAAGAGATGGATTCCAGCCTGATCGGTTCAAGTAGTGACTTCAAAGCATTCTGTTCGAGCTCGACCCGGGCCACTATCTTGGCCTTCATATCCGGTCCACCTCAATGGGCCTTGAGGACCTTTTTTCTATTCGGTCTCTCTTTGTAGAATATCTTATATCCGCATTTGCTGCACTGGATACCAATAGGGCTGAACTCCGTAACGAGTTTCTCTCCACATCTGCCACATCTATACATATCAGACCCTTCCCAAGCGACTTTCCAACGTCTTGAACTTACCGGTCTTTGGTGAATAGGCACCACCGACGAACTTGTGGGAGCAGGACCTGCATTCCCATATGCCCGAGGCGACCCTCTTAACATTCTTCTTGTAACATCTCGGGCAGGTGTACTTTGACGACCTACTCAGGTCTATCGAGCGTATCCGCTTTTTAACGCTTAGACCATACCTCGGACCGAACTTTCCCGAGCTACCGACCTTCTTTGTTCTCCTGCTCATTGATGTTCCTCCTTTACCGGGTATTTAATGTCGGAAGCTCCTACATAATAATTCATTATTTATATGTTGTGGAAAGACTCAAATGACCCTTTCAATCTATAAGCTTGGTTTCGGCATCACCATGTGTCCTTGAATTGACCATGTCAAAGAACTCTATCTGAAGTCCTGCAGGTATCTCAACAAGGCACATCCATTCTCCTGCCTTGTTCCATTCTTCCTTTAAAACCTTGCCGTAGGACCTTATCTCCCCCACAAGTTTCCCGTAATGATCACTGGTGGTCTTCACTGCGATCTGAGCCATCTCCATCCTG
Organism: Thermoplasmatota archaeon; assembly: GCA_034723935.1. GTDB lineage: Archaea > Thermoplasmatota > Penumbrarchaeia > Penumbrarchaeales > Penumbrarchaeaceae > JAYEPK01. The sequence continues at coordinate 8,842 of JAYEPK010000431.1, read as the reverse complement.
ATGGGGAGTATCGGTCTCAATCCCTTCAGAACATCGTTCATCTGGATCTCTGCAGGTTTGAAAGGGTCAACATTGATCTTTGCCTCCTCCATGGCCATTTCCAGCCTCAGCGGAGGATGGGGGGTCTTGTTCACTGGATTGATACAGTTCCGGGATAACAAGGCTACGATCTGTTTTCTCTTCTCTTCCTGCATCTTCTTCCGCTGTTCCGTGGTAAGCTGTATCTCGCCCTTTTTTATTATGATCTCGATTATCTCGATCGTTTTCGAGGTGCCGAAGACCTTCTGAAGCAGATCAACCGGAGCCCGGTCGCCCTTGTGGGCATCAAGGAACACTTCCTCTACAGCAACTATCTCCGAGATCTCGGGCTTGACATCTCCTTCCTTCAGATCATGTGCCATCTCTGGATCAACGAGGATCTCGAACCTCTCCCCATCCCGGTCAAGTCGGGCGATCACGGCTTCATCCAGAGACACCAAGTCCAACACCTCACTTTTTCATGTCATTTACAAATTTAGACACGATCTTGGGTTCGAGCTTCTGGAAAGGTTCATCCTGTTTCACGAGCCCTATTTCTACTGCAAGGGTGTTCAAGCTTCCTTCATCTGTTGCACTGAGAAGGGATTCAAGTCCAAGTTTGATGGCTGCATTCTGCGTCATCTTCTCCTTATACTTATCCTCAAAGATCTCCATGACAACACCCCTGCCGGAGCCTATCGAACCGGCTTTATAGGACATCAGTGCACCCGATGGGTCCGTTTCATAGAGATGGATGCCTTTCTCGTCCGTCCCTGCTATGAGGAGTGCTGTTCCAAAAGGTCTGACCCCACCGTACTGGGTGTAGTTCTGCTTGAAATCACATATCTTCTTGACCAGAACATCGACGGGTATCCTTTCCTGGTAGGTTATCTTGTTTATCTGGGCCTCTATCCTGGCCCTATCCACAAGTACCCTGGCATCTGCGACCAGACCGCTGGTGGCGCATCCAAGGTAATCATCGATCTTGAATATCTTCTCTATCGAGCTGGGTTCTATCAGAGGGCTCGTTATCCTCTTGTCGATTATGAGTATTGCCCCGTCCTTGAACTTGAGACCGACAGTGGTCGTTCCTCTCTTCACAGCTTCCCTGGCATATTCCACCTGGAATAGCCTCCCATCGGGCGAGAAAACCGTGATAGCTCTATCATATGCCATGTTCCCTGGTTGCATTGTCATCCCTCGTACTGGGCTCCGGGCCGCCTTTGCAACCCTAGGCTCGACTTTAGCGAAGTCTCCTTTTGTCTTAAATATTTATTGGGTTCCAATATCGTTCTGCAGGGTGTCACTTCTTCTGATGCTCCCGGTAATGGGATCTTTCCCTGACAGGGCCAGGTATGAACTTGTAGAAGGCTCTTTTGAGAGTTCCGGAGGTCCCAGCGATGTTGATCTTCAATATTCCTTCCTTCAGCTCCTTCCCTTCCAGGTCCTTCACCATCCCCACCAGATCATCTACCCCTCTGTGCCATGTCCTTACTATCGCCCATCCTGACCCATAGTAGACGAACCAGGGCCGGACCCTGTTGAAATCCTCTTCCGACATCTCCCGTGTCCTGTTCCTGATCATGTTGATCAGAAGACCTTTCCCCACCCCGCCAGGAGACACCACATGGAAGACGAGATATCTCCTCCGGTGAAGATGGACCATATCCCGACCAAAGGTTCTACCTATATATTGCCATTTGGTAGATTGGACATTCTATCGGACCTTACAAAATGAAGATGCTTGCAGAATTGTCAGATGATCTCTATGAGATTTTCTCAATATTGAAAAATACTACGCATTTCTTAACAATATCGCAGTCCGATGGATCCGACCCTACTCGGGTCCAATTGACCCGAATGAGAAAACCTTCTATTCTGATACCAGAATATTCATATACGAATAACCCACCCTGATAGGTAAAGCTTATATGCCGCAGGTGGATATTTGTTATATACAAAGTGTCCATACATTAGAGGCACCCCCGAGGGGTAAGTAACTGGAGGCCCAACATGAGGATGAAAATGTTCTCTTACCTGACCGTTGTCATCGTTCTAATGATGATCTCGCCTGTCGCTTTCCTTATCATCACGGAGAATGTCAATGGGCAGGACATTGGGGGCCCAATGATCCTCAATGATACGACGCTCCACCTCATCGAAGGCATGCAGATGTCCCCCCTGGCACCCGAAACGGATGAATGGCAGGCAGTGGTCATCCCCAACGGTTTCGTCAGGGACGGGTTTTTCGGCTATTCCATCCTCCCCATTGGACATGTATACTGGAAACCCGTGGGAACATGGTCAACGGAACCAACAAGGTCAGCCATCAATCTCGGGGGAAAGGTGACGATTACGATCTTTGCCACCAGGGAAGAGGGCTCCGGATCGGTAAACTCGGATTTCATCTTCAAGATCATGAGGGGAAACGAGCCAATACTGCAGATCGATAAGATGAGCTGCAGGATCACAGAGGGGGTGGACAACAAGATAGAGGCCACAGGTTTCTTCAGGGCTGCGAATGATACCGTGATCGAATCTGACACGACGATACAGCTGGAGGTCAGTGCAAGATGCAACGGAGGAGCGATCATGAAGTTCGGATCAACCACCGTTGATTCAGGCTTTACCTTCGGATCCAACTCGCTCGAGATCATAGGAGCAAAGATGACCAAGAACCATGTCGTGATGGAATACAGGGACGCATTCATGGTCCCCTGGATCAGGCTCTATACCCAGATAATACTGAACGATGTGATACAGCCCAATACACAGAGAGTAAACGAGAGAACAGTGAACAGGACCATGGAGATCCACTGGGAGAGAGATAACACACCAGGTGATTACGTGGTGGAAACATCAATCTCCTACGATTACACGGGTCAGCAGAACATCACAGGAAAGTACAACCTGAAGGTTCCCCAACAACATGTCAGCGATCTCCAGGAGTTCAAGAACTTCATGAACAAGTATCTCTGGGTTTTCCTATTGATCATCTCTATCATTCTTTTTCCCTATGTCACGGCAAAATGGAGAAAGAGGGTATGGCGAAAAAGGTTCAGGGAACTTCAACCCCATGATAATAAACTTCCAAAGTCCAAGAAGAAGGAAATGTGGAAGAAAATGAAGCAGACAAGGAAGACGAAGAGGAAGGAGAAGCGCAAGGAAGAGAGAGAACATCGGGAAAAGGAAAGGGACGAGGGAAAGTTCTCACTGTTCTCGAAACCCAGGGAAGAAGGGGTAAGGCACCCCAAGAGGAACACACCACTCATACAGGCAGAGGTACTTTCCGAACCTGATAGTGAACTTGAACTGTAGGTCCGGACCTAGAAATCAAAAAGGTTGGTCTGCTTCGGACCTTCATCCTGAGTTGTCTCATCTGCAGGGCTCGAGCTCACCTCAATTCCAGTCCCATCCAATTCCTCCACGGACGCTTCCTTCTGATCGAAGTCCATCAATCCACCACCGGACCCCCCATCCAGATCCTTTGGTTTGACCATGGACCTCTTGATACTCTCTGCTTTATCCATGATGTTCCTGAGATCAGCTTCTTTCAGTGATCCACGCGATAGCTGTTTGAGGTGGCTCTTTTCCAGCCCTCCATGGGCTACCAGGTAAGCGGCAAGATCCGGATCCCGCCCTACAAGTATACCGTAACGGTACATGGGGTCTTCCTTCACACAGCGCTTTGAAGAATGCGTCAGGAGACCCAGGGCCGATGCTGTTTCATTCATAATCCTTCTGACATCCTTGGTCCTGGACATTTTCTTCAAATAGGATGGGAATTGATACCGGGACCTCGAGGCGACAGGGTTCTTTCTTGCAAGACAGATCGTTGCAAGGTGGTCTTTTGCATAGGACCAGAGCTTGTAGTTCTGTCTCCGTCTCACCCTGCCCAAAAAAATATCTGCCTTGGATAGTGATTCCATCCCTCTGGAGATATCCTCGGGATGGGACATTGCACAGGTCAGGTTCTGGGAGAACCAAAGCACCAGGGTCGAGATATCCTCATCAACATCCATCAGGGCCGATCTGGATGCGGATATCGAACCGGCATTGAACACCTTCTCCATTGCGTTGAAGATGTTCTCCTTCGTGTCCCTGTAACCGAGCACGTCGATATCCTTCAACATTATCCTCTTCTTTCCGGCACATACGATCTGGAGGTCGCCCACAGCTGACCTCATATCACCACCGGAGCGCTCGGCGATAGCTACTATGATCTCATCGTCAAACTGTATCTCTTCCATCCTGCAGACCATGCGCAGCCTCTTTGCGATCGAGGCTGGTCCAAGTCTTCTGAACTTTACCTTCTCACAGGTGAAGTTCAACGATGCTCCGGAACCCTTGGTCAGAGCGTAAAGGTCGTTCACAATGAGAATTACCGGATGTTCCGTGAGCTTCACCAACTCGATCATAGCCCGTTTTCCACCCTTGTCGGACATATCGGAACCGTCGGACACCTTTGCACTCCTCTCGTAGAGATTATCAGCTTCATCCAGCAGTATCAACTTCTTCTTCCTCTCGGAGCCTCCGTCAAAACCATCTGTGATATCATGGGACATTGCTCCCCTTGTGACCATTTTCCTTATGGATTCAAGGTTTCTGGAATCAGAGGCATTGAGCTCTATGGCCTCCCAACCCATCTCGTTCGCCAATGCCAGTGCAGCCGTTGTCTTGCCTATTCCAGGCTCTCCATCGAAGATCATCCCCTTCTTCTTCGGATTAACATGCCCCTTCCAGGAAGCCGCCCATCTCCTTATGGTCTCGACCGTTCTGACCATTCCGACCATCTGGTCCAGTCTCTTTGGACGATATTTCTCTGCCCAGGCAAGATCGGGTCCGGCCATATTACGTCCATCCATAACTATGTAAAGAAAAAATTAGATACTAAATGCTTTGCAGGGAGTGCAACGAAACTAACCTCGATAATGTACGTAGATTTATATAATGACCTTGAAGTTACCAGTTGAAAGGGAATGGACAAAAAAGTTTTCCGGTAGGTTAGAGGTCCGATTCCCTTCAGGGTCGATCAAGATGGTTCAACAGGAAGAAATTGCAAAGAAGAGGGAGAAGGACGTGTTGGATTCGCTTCCCATAGGAATAATGATCCTGGGCGAGGGTGGAAAGATCAGGTCGATCAACCAGAAGCTCCTGAACGACCTCGAGATCGAAGAGGAGGAACTGCAGGATTCATTCATCTACGACATGGTCAAACCATCCCAGATACCACTTGTTCTTTCCCGGATAAAGAAAAGTGGAAAGGATAACAAGACGCTAAACATCGATATTGGTCAGGGAACTGCCGGATCCCTGAGCGGTCTTCTCTCCTTCGATCCTGGAGAGGATGGGCGCGGAGAAGGTTTTTTCGTGTCCCTCGATGAAAGTGAAACAACCACCAAGGACCAGGGTCTCAGCTATGATGTTCTGGAGGACCTGCCCCTGCCTGTGGACATCGTCAGGAAGGACCTGAAGCTGCATTTCCAGAACAGCGCATCCGAGGAGATGATAAGCCTCGTGGCAAAGGGAAAGGACCCCCTTGTGAAAACGGCCAAGGAAAGAAGGGGCATGCTGATGGACTGTTTCTCGATGTCAAAGGCCCAGAGGGCAAGTATTCCTATAAAAACAAAGGAAGGAAAGATAGATTTTGAGGTCGTCGCTGTACCTTTCACCACAATGGAGGGGGAGGATCTCGCACTCGAGATATGGTTGCGATCTCCGAAGGAGAATATGGAAGGACGAGGGGAGCTTTTAAAAGGCGTAGGGGACGAACTTATCGAGAGTGCCAATGCGATCATCATAGGTCTGGACCTTGAAGGGAATATTACACTTTTCAACAAAGGTGCAAGAAGGGCCCTGGGATACCAATGGGAAGAGGTGAAAGGGCATCCATGGTTCGATCTGCTCCTTGACCATGACGCGGAGAAAGGTAAACTGGAGGTCCTCCAATGGAACATAGGTTCCGGTTTCAGGACCCAGTATGAAAGCAGGGTCAGGGCGAGATCCGGCATGACCCTTACCATATCTCTTGAGAATACGGTCATATTCGATAATGAGGAGAATGTGTCCATGATCCTGATGATAGGACAGGACATGACAAAGACCAAGAACCTGGAAGAATCCCTGAAGGAGCAGACGGAAAAATTGATAGATGCAATAGAAGAGAGCGAACTCTACACAGACCTCATGATCCACGACATGCACAATGCCAATGCTGGCATCATGGGTTACCTTGAACTGCTCGATCTTAAGGAAGTATCAGATAGAAAGAAGAAGAGTTATATCGAACGGGCACTGGGAGAGGTTCGCAAGAGCTCCACGATCATCAGAGATGTCAAACTCATGGTGAAGGCCAGACCACGAATGGAACTTGGACCGGTCAGCCTGCAGGTGGAGATCAACCAGGCGGTGGAAAAGATTAAAGAGATAAGGGCAGACAATGAGCCGGATATCGAGATGGACATGCCGGACCTGCACATCATTGCCGACGATCTTCTCAGAGAGGCGGTTTTCCGTGTCATCGAAAATTCCATCGAGCATTCAAAGAGAAAGGCAAACACTCGGATCAAGATCAAGACCAACAGGGACCCTTCGAGATCCAACATCATCCCGGACCCTGTCCATCTTGTTATCCAGGACAACGGCGGAGGAATGAATAAAAAGGAACTGGAAAATGTATTCCACCGACCTACAAGGACGGATCTCGGGTCCAACGGTCTCGGTTTCTATCTAATCAAGAGAATAATTGACAGATACGGCGGGATCATCTGGTTGGAGAACAGTGAAGAAAAGGAAAAGGGACTCTCCGTCCACATCCTGCTGAGGGAAGCGGTCTGATCAATCCGCAACTATGTGAAGCTCACCCTTATCGTAATAGATCCAGATATTGTCCCTGATCTTCTTGGTCAGCTCTGACAGTGCAGTATATATGTCATCCTCGCTGGTCTTCATGTCCCGGGCGGCTTCCCTGGTTATCCAGGGATAGTTCCCAAAATCATGGTCCCGGATATATTCATAGACCCTTGTTTCAAGATCGGTCATGTCCTTGAAGGCCATCGGCACACTTCCTTGATGAACTATCTCCAACCGAGCCGGCTTACACCGCCGTCCCCATGGTCCTTCTTGACGACCCTGAGCTTTCTCCTTTTCCCATCGGAAGGCAGGGAGGGGATCTCGAATTGTTCCTTCCTCTTGATCCTTCCAGGAAAATATTTGAGGAGTATGACCCTGGAGATGGACTGCACCCATCTGTAGGGAACACCCACACTGGCGCCCTCCTCCACAAGGTCCGGATTAGTCTCTGAGACCATGAGCTCGTATATCTCACCGTTCTCCAGATCGACTATCACATCCTCTACATAGCCAAGGGACAAACCCTTCTCTGTCAGTACTTCCAGGTTCTGGAGGTGTGTGATCTCTGTAAGCATAGGACTCCCTCTTGTCCCCCGCTCCCGGTGCAAAGCCCCGGGATACAGGATTCCATACGGACAGTGGTTTTCTATTGTTTAAATCTTTTTAAAGTGAACATGTTCCTGACCTATGAAGAAATGGGTAGTAATAAAGGCATTTATCCCAATGTAAATAGCGACAATTCATAATGACAGATACCGTAAATATTAAAAGTATCATCACATTGTGCACATTGGTGAACGGTTTGTCACAATCAGATAGCAGTCCAGTTACAACAGAGTTCAAGGGTCATCGGATCCTGAACGAACTTTTGAAGGACCCTACCAGAAGTCTCGAGGAGATAGCAAGGGCCTGCAGATCATACCGACAGAAAGTATGGAGGGAAAAGAGGAAGCTTGAGGACAGCGGAGCTGTCTGGGGCTATACTGCTGTCGTTGATGAGAATGCCATAGACTGGAAATCATTCATCCTTCTGATCAAACTGAAACCGCTCACCTCGGATCAGGCCCAGCTTCTGATCAATAGACATCTGACCAATGCCCCCGGTGAACTGAGCATACGATTGATGGATACCTATTACCTGAACGGCAAATACGATCTCTGTGTCATCTTTGCCGCACAGAGCGGGATGACGGCAAGGAAATACTACGACTCCATAAGACAGGAATACGAGGACTATCTCGAGGACCGGCCCGAGATCATCGACATTGCGTTCTCTCTGATAAGATGGGGCAAGGTGAACCCGAACGTCCACAAGCTGAAGGAGTTCATCCCACCGATCTCAAACGGGAAGGGGCGTTGAGGACCCACACTTCAATATCAGGGAAATCCATTAATTAGATGGTACTGCTAGTTTGTCAAGGTGTATCGAATGGAAAAAAGATCGATGGAAGGAATGGAATTACCCGGATTCTGTCTTGAGGACCAGGATGGAAAGGAACTTTGCTCAAAGGACCTCAAAGGGAGCTGGATCGTACTGTATCTCTATCCCAAGGACAATACAAGCGGATGTACGATCGAGGCAAAGGACTTCACCTGCGCACTTGATGATTTCTCGAAGGAAGGTGCAGAGGTAATAGGTGTCAGCCCCGACAGCCAAAAGAGCCATCTGAACTTCATAGGAAGGCATGACCTCAAGTTGAGACTGCTATCGGACCCCAATAAGGAATTGCTCGGTGCACTTGGCGCCTGGAAGAAGAAAAGAATGTACGGTAGGGGATTTCTGGGTGTTGAAAGGTCCACCTTCCTCATTGATCCCGAGGGAAAGATAAGGAGAGGATGGAACAATGTAAAGGTCAAAGGTCATGTCGACGAGGTCCTGGGAACATTGAAGGACCTGAAATAGACCCATTGTACCATGTAAGGGGAACAGCCAATTACCCCGCATTGTTTGTTAAGTACTATCCGAAGGTTG
>JAYEPK010000430.1:0-2280 GCA_034723935.1 Thermoplasmatota archaeon | reverse complement strand
ATTACAACCAGCTCTACTGGTACAAGAACCCGAAATCGACTTCCGGCTCATGGCCCAGGACCACCATCGATTCCAGCGCCCAGAGGGTATTCCATGTGGCCATTGCCGACATCGATAACGACAATGACAATGATATTATTGCAGCATGTTATGACGGGAGCAGGATAAAGTATTACAACCAGACATCCACTGGTTGGACCGAGAACAACCTTGCGACCGTAAGCTACCCAAGATATGTACGCGTCCTTGACTTCAACGGTGATGGAAAGAACGACACACTGTGCGGCGGGGGAAGCGGTGTTTACGAACTGAGCCTTTTCGAACAGGGTGGATCAACATCCAGCTGGACCAAGACGGTTATAACCAACGAGGTCGTCAATCCTCAGGCATATTCTGCCTTTGACATGGATGGAGATGATGATTACGATTTCATGGTAGCCGGAACATCAGCATCCCAGCTGGTCCAGATAGAGACACTGAATGCTTCCACAAAGGATTTTGAACTCACATGGATAGCAGACGGCGGTATCAAGGACATCAGGTACATGGACTATATGGACATGGACGAAGACGGTGATGAGGATATGGTCTTCATATCCTATGACACCGGATGGCTCGGATGGTGGGAGAATGATGGAACACCTTTCGACGGATTGGGCAACCTCCACAAGCTTGGCGTCCTGGGTAATGGTATCAAGATCATGCTTGGCGATATTGACGGTGACGATGATCAGGACATCGCAGCATTGAGCGCTGGTGGCGTTGTGATGTGGTACGAGAACGCCGGCGACCCGTTTTCGGTATGGCAGGGTTTCCTGGTCGGGTCGGGAATATCAAGTGCAAAAGGTTTCTATTTGGGAGATTTCACCGGAGATGGTCAAGCGGATGTTGCCGTCTCAAGTGCCCCCGGATACCGCGGTGGATATATCAGATTGTATCAATCTCCTCAGAACCCTAAACAGAGCAATTGGCCTTACAATTATATTGCTACCTCGATCAGCTACATGAGCAACATCTGGGCCGATGATCTGGACCTCGACGGAGATCTTGACATCATGTCATGTTACGGCAGCTATGGGTCTGGCAGTGCGGCATATTACAGGAATCCAACCAGTCAGGGAGGAAATCCAACGTCCGGGAAATGGGCTGCATCTTCCATCGGTGGAGGGATGTATTACCCAGAGGATATCAAGAGCGTTGACATCAATGATGATGGATATCCTGATGTTGTGGTTTCCGGAAGATACTACTATAGCAAGGTTAGATGGTTCGAGAACCCGGCAGGTGGAGGATCATGGACGCAGAGAACAATAAAGAACTCTGCCTACAACTGGTACCTTGCTGTTGGAGATATCGGGAACGATGGATATGCGGATATCGTCCTGAACTACGGAAGTTACAGTTCACCAACAAGTGTGGAATGGTATGAAGAACCGGATGATCTAAGTGGAAGCTGGATCAGGCACTTCATCGATAGTCATTCGGGAACACGTGGTCTCGGCATTGCCGATCTTGATGGTGACGGAGTACAGGAGATCATGTCCACTTCCATATCACAGGATGAGATAAGGGCTTACAGAATAGATGCAATTTATCCTCAGAACGTGGCAATGGATGTCGGAGCAGATGAATCCACCCCTGATTGGCCGTACCCCGGATTATTAAAGGGAACACAACATATTACCTTCACCCAGGCACTGCAGGAGACAGTTGACCAACCGGGAACATCGGTCCAGAAATTTACCGACAGCTACGGTACCCATTTGCTCAACATACCTCTTGAGATATACTCTCAAACCCTTGGCAAGATCGGCCTTGAGAATATAATCATCAGGTACAATGCTACCGTGAAGGTGGAACATAACGGACAGGGACAACCCCTTTCCTCAGTGCTTGACCGTTTGATCCCGGATTATACCTATGGAAACCCCTATCTTAGGATATATGTTGGAGTTGGGGGTGATTCCAAGGGTATGGCATATGTATCGGACCTGTTCGTGGAATTCAATGCAATACCAAAACAATCAAAGGCCATTCCCGGGTACACGATCGATGAGGATACAAAGGGTTTTGTATCGGACGATCTCAGGTTTTATTTCAGGGATGATTACACCGATGCAGAAGATCTCGAGGTTGATATCAGATTGACAGGGGCCCATGCCAACAAGATAGATGCCTCGATCAACAACAACAGGCTTTACATCGACTCGACATTGACAGAGAACTTTTACACCAGGACCTCTGAACCATATGATATCAGAGGAATACTGGTGGTTACAG
>JAYEPK010000429.1:0-9992 GCA_034723935.1 Thermoplasmatota archaeon | reverse complement strand
TGTCCCTTCTGGTGATCAATATATCCACCTCCCGATCAGATGGGCCTTTCCAACCTTTCTTCTTCCGACCAGCAATCAACCCGGGTTGTCCCCGATCTTTTCAGCCTCACCCCGAGGGACTGAAATATGAACCATGATTCATGAATGGCAGTTCATAACTCAATAATTTCCCTCTCGAACCACCATCTGAGCAGATATTGTTGTCGAGCATTATCCACTCTTCCCACCAGGGCACTTTTCTTGCATTTCAATATATTTCAGGATCTTTAAAAGGAGATCATATCGATAGGGGCACATTACCATCTGTTAGATCTCGACAACTTGATAGAATGGATATCTGTCCCGGTGGAAAGATAGTTCATATAAGAGCGCATTCGACCGTCCGATGGAAGATATTGCATTCGGACTATGCAGTGTTTCTGTTCTTCTCATCCTGCTGGGTGTCATGGTCGCTTTGATCATAAGGTCCGCACTCAAGATGAGGGTAGCCCATATCATGAAGAATACAGAGACCTCGAGCATAGTCGATGTCAGGCCCGGGTTCGTTGAACTGAAGGGCAGGATCGAACCGATCCTCGGAAGGGTGCTCAGAACTCCCATCACCCGGATGGAAGCGGTTCTCTACGATTCGAAACTCCAGAGATACGAGAGCCACGGAAAGAGCGGACGCTGGAGGACCATCTGGAAAAGGAGCGAACGGCTCCCCTTCCTGGTAAACGACGGCAGTGCCAAGATGAAGATCCATCCTTCCAATGCCAGACTGGAGCTGGATCTTAAAAATAAAGAGAGCATGGGGGGATTCAACGGAGACCCCAGCCCCCAGTTCCGTGAGTTCCTTCGGTCGCAGGGGATCAGTGAAAAAGGGTTCTTCGGAATGCTCAATCAATCCTTGAGGTTCGAGGCGAGCTATCTGGAACCCTACAGGGATGTCTACATCCTCGGGAGCGCGGTGGATGCCGGGTTGGAGACCGAACTCGAGAGGGATCCCATGATAATGCCCTTCACGATGTCCAAGGGGATCACTGAAAAGACGTTCCTGATCTCGGACAGAACAGAGGAGAAGCTCTATACGAGGATAATGGTCTTCAATGTTCTCATAATAGTGATCTGCTCGATGATCGCCCTGGTCCCTATCCTGACAATACTGGCCATTATGGCGAACTTCATATTCTGATCGAAGGGAGGGAACATCACCAATCCTCATCGAAGGAATAGTCGTCCCATTCTTCTCTACCAAGAGCTATCATCAGTTCATTTGATGTTATCACAATTACCTTCTCGGCTGTGTAACGGGAGATATCATCATAGGCGATCCTCGGACATGCAGTTATGACAGCTATTTCGATACCAATGGAGCGAAGCTTCATCGGATCGATGTGATCCATTACTATCATCGAGCAGTCTGCTCCCCCTTGATCGCAGGCCCGCAGGGCATCTTCAGCAAGCTTCTTTCTCATCTGTCCGGGCTTGGTTCCCAGTATTATCCCTATCCGGGCCCCTGCATCGATCTTTTCCTTTGAAGATGAGATGGCACCCCATCTCTTTCTCAGGAAATTATCCAGGTCCCGTTTAGTGTATTTTGTTATATCACCTGTCATCGGATCCACAGTCCAGACAGGTTTCTTCACTGCATTTACCATCCCAATGGGATGAAAACGTCCTGTTCCGATGTAGATGAATGCATCCACATCATCAGAGATCGTTCTGGGAGATTGGAAAGAGCATCCAAGGACCTGTCCTTCAAACTCTTCACGCTTTCCCGGGGCTCCAACCACTCCCACTTTACCGTGCTTGTTCAATTCTTCCTTGACTGTATCAAGAAGCCCAAGATGCTGCACAGTGGTAGTTAGGCCGAACCTCTTCCCTACAATCCTTCTGAGAACATCCTGTAAACCCTTCAAGAGAAGCTCGGTGTCAATCTTCATGGATGTGGGGAAGAAATGAACCGGAACCGAGCACTCGCTCTTCATTGATGGTATGTCGGAATGCCCTAGATGGATCACCGCATCAAGGCCCAGAAGCTTTGCCCTGGTCCCGGCATGGTCGCAGGCACCGTAGCAGAGCTCTCCATCGATCAGAACCCGAGCTTCTGTTTCTCGTTCGATATGCTCCGCAAGTTCGATCGCTCCCCTCTTCATACCTTCAGGGACCTGTAAAAGAATGATTTGGTATCGACTGCTCGTGATAACTTTCAGAATACCATCGATCTCCAGGTCAAAGGAAGGAAAGATCCTTTCAGCCATGCTCCCCTGACAATTCTCAATGTATATCAATCAAACTAAACAGAAAAGATATGTGTATAACAAGAGGGGGACAGCGATCCGTGGTTCCCATGGGCTCGCGCACCATAGTACAACATGGAACGTCGGTGGGCTTAACTTCCGGGTTCGGAATGGGACCGGGTGATCCCCACCACTATGACCGTCCACCCTCTCGTATGTACTGTTACACCTCGTTCATATATGCTCCGTCAAACGGTTGAGCCGGCAGTCCGGAATACGATCTGGACAGTTAGTAGTCGCGGGCTGAATACCTCGGCGAACCTTGGTACTTACACCCCAACTCTATCAAACCCATCTTTTATGGGCGTCCTTGAAGATCTCTCTTTTCAGGGAAGGCTTCAAGCTTAGATGCCTTCAGCTTTTATCCTTTACGGCGTGGCTGCCCAGCATTGCCCTACCGGACAACTGGTAGACTAGAGGCCGCGACCCCTTGTTCCTCTCGTACTAAAGGGACCTGCCCCTCAGAGATCAAAACACTTCCAAAAGATAGCAACACACCTGTCTCGCGACGGTGTAAACCCATCTCACGATCCCTTTTAATGGGCGAACAACCCCACCCTTGGCAGCTGCTGCACCACCAGGATAGGAAGAGACGACATCGAAGTAGCAAGCCTCCAGGTCGATGTGAACTCTTGCTGGAGACAACTCAGTTATCCCCGAGGTAACTTTTCTGCTATCAATCTCCCTCAGAAATAAGGATGATTGGTTCGTTAGGCCCTGCTTTCGCATCGTGAACATTTGTGGTGCATGTTCACGTCAAGCCAGCTTTTGCCCTTACACTCAACGGTAGATTTCTGACCTACCTGAGCTGACCTTTGGGCGCCCTTGATATTTTTTTGAGGGCGTGGCGCCCCACCCAAACTGCCCACCTATAGGTGTCCCACCGAAATGGTAAGCCATACAAAACAAGAAGGGTAGTGTCTCAAATTTCGACTCCACTTGAACTGGCGTCCAAGCATCGACATCTCCTACCTACACTGCACATCCCGCTTCGTACGGCAGCCACAGGCTGCAGTAAAGCTCTACGGGGTCTTCGCTTCCTTTTGGAAGGTACTGGACTGTGCGCCAGTAAGTCATTTTCATTGGATCCGACGTGGGGACAGCGGGACTCTCGTTGGGCCATTCGTGCAAGTCGCCAATTAAGCGACAAGGTATTACGCTACCTTAAGAGGGTCATAGTTACCCCCGCTGTTTACCGGTCCTTCGTCCCGTTGGAATGGGGTTTCAGATACCGGCACTGAGCAGGATTCAGCGGCAATACACATCCTTTCGGACTAGCTGCCACCTATGTTTTTATTAAACAGTCGGAGTCCCCTTGTTACTGAGACCAGCTCTGCTAGGAGCTGGCACCCCTTATACCGAAGATACAGGGCTAATTTGCCGAGTTCCCTCACGTCGGTTGGACCAAAACGCCTTGGGCTTCTCACCCAGGGGCACCTGTGTCGGATCTCGGTACGGACAAACAGCACGGCCTCATAAAAGCTTTCACGGGGACCAGGAATAGGCCGAAGGCAACATTCGTCGCCCTACTCACGCCTTGACCTGCTTCTCGTCATTACAACTCTCCACAGGCTTACTTCGCTTGAACAGATAGGTAAATCTGCTCGGCTTATCCCGATCCGAACCTCTATAAGCAAAATACTGTCTGGTACAGGAATATTAACCTGTTTCCCTTTCGGCATTCCCGATTAAGGTATGCCTTAGGACCGACTAACCCTCGACTGACGATCATTGTCGAGGAACCCTAGCCCCTACGGCGGAACGGATTCTCACCGTTCTTTGCTACTACTTATACCAGGATTCTTATTCGAACGCGGTCCACAGGATCTTACGACCCTGCTTCTACCCACGCACGACACCTTCCTACCATATATTTTTATCAAATATCCGGTGTATCGGTGACCAACTTAGCCCCGTCCATTTTCAATGCCCATGATCTCGACTAGTGATCTGTTACGAACTCTTTAAAGGGTGGCTGCTTCTAAGCCCACCTTCCAGTTGTCTTAGACCATGGACCCTTTTTGACCTTCACACTTAGTTGGTACTTAGGGACCTTAACACCGGGCCGGGTTGTTCCCCTTTCGAACATCAACCTTACGCCAGATGCTCTCACTCCCCGCTTCTACGGTGTCCGCACATTCGGAGTTCATTAGGATACCGAGGAATTTCTCCCCCTAAATACCCATATGGTGCTCTACAGCACGAACTGCCTCCACGGAGGCTATCCTGCGAGATATTTCGGAAGGAACCAGCTATTTCCCGCCTAGATTGGCCTTTCACCCCTATACCCAGGTCATCCGAGCGATTTGCACATCAGCAACGGTTCGGACCTCCACCCGAGTTTCCTCAGGCTTCATCCTGCCCAGGCATAGATCGACGGGCTTCGGGTCTTCCTCCAACGACTCCGGGCGAGCACACCCTGCCCCTCACATAAGTTGCGGGCTATCGGTTTCCCTTCGGCTTCATGGGTAAACCATTTAACCTCGCCGTTGAACGAAACTCCCTGGCTCGTTTTTCTGGACGAACGATATGACGGCGCTTCTCGCTTTCTCGCCATATCAGTCTGTGACCGTTTGGTTTCAGGGTCTTTGCACCTCCCGTCAAGGGTACTTTTCAGCTTTCACTCACGCTACTAGTACACTATCGGTCTCGGGACGTATTTAGGGTTGGATGTTTCTGGCACCCACATTCTTGCACGAGTTCCAACGTACAATACTCTTGGATCCCGGCAATCATCTTTTCCACTTACCCTTACGGGGCTTTCACCCTCTATGGCGCAGCGTTCCAAACTGACTTCTGGTTGATGGACGAAGATGTAACCGGGCCACTCCACATCTCCCTTATGTTTCCACAAGGGATTCGGTTTGCCCTGTGCCGTTTTCGATCGCCTTTAATCGCGGCATCTCTATTGATTTCTTTTCCTCCGGGTACTAAGATGTTTCAATTCCCCGGGTTCCCTACCCCTAATGGGGTTAACACCGAAGTGTTAGGAAGTCCCATTGAGCAATCAAGGGATTAACGGCTCCATGTGCCTACCCCTCGCATATCGCAACTTGGTACGACCTTCTTCGGCGCCCGAGCCAAGCCATTCACCAAACGGCGTAGTAACCGCAAGACTACCGGCTCAACAGACGTCCGGAGCATATGAACGAGATTCATTGGCTTCACGGGCTTTCGCCTCCACCTGTCTCCTTCCCCCATGATGTTAATTGTCATCGCGGGGTGCACAATCCCCAGTCTGGGTGGAGTCCAGGATATCCCGGTTCACCCTTCGGGGAAACGGAGTAAGAAACATCCCATATATAAACCTTGCTCACCCACATCATGCGTCAAAACCGTATCCCTCATTCCAGTGGAGCGACCCATACTTTGACATTAATATATATGTATCCGATACCCGATAAAAGGTTGGGGCTTTACCATGTTGGATTTCTCAAGACCAAGAGGAACAAGGGATTTCAAACCTGAAGAAATGCGAGCTAGAAGGAAAGTGGAAAGCATCATGAGAAATACCCTTTCTTCATATGGATATGAAGAGATTGCAACTCCCACATTCGAATACTCCGATCTCTTCATTGCACGATCCGGACCACAGATCCTGGAACAGATCTACGATTTCAAGGACAAGGGAGATCGTGATCTGGTCTTGAGACCCGAGCTCACCGCACCGGTAATGAGAATGTACAACTCTGATCTCAAGAGCAGACCAAAACCTCTGAGGCTTCAGTACTTCGGCAATTGCTTCAGATACGAAAGGCCGCAGAAAGGAAGGTACAGGGAGTTCTGGCAGCTTGGATTGGAATACATCGGTAAAAGGACACCTTCAGCCAATGCAGAGGTGATCAACGCTGCAGTATCCTCCCTTGATGCAGTTGGTCTCAGGAACTATGTGGTCAGGATCGGGCATGTATCAATACTCCGATCCCTTCTATATGCACTGGGAGTGGAAGAGGACAAAGAATTGATGATAGCTATTGATAAGAAGAACATCGATCTTCTTGAAAAAAGGTTTCCAGAGGTGGAAGGATCAAGGGTCATCAAGGACATGATCGCAAAGCCCTTCAAAGTGAAAAATACAGTGGAGATAATGAACAAGCTATCAAACGCTTTTCCGAACATCGATAAGGGGCCCATATCTGAATTGATCGAAGTGATCGGATTGGTAAGCTCGGAAAATGGAACCATCGAACTCGACATTTCAATAACACGAGGTCTTGATTACTATGACGGCATAGTGTTCGAGATAGATGCCCCATCTCTTGGAGCGGAGAAACAGATCTGTGGCGGAGGTGCATACTCCCTTACGTCGGTATTCGGCACCGAGATCGAGGGAATCGGTTTTGGACTTGGTTTCGACAGGATCCTTGTCTCTCTTGGCGATGCTCTTGAAATTGAAAAGGATAGAATGAAAATATGCCTGAGATCAATGGAGGAAGGTGATATGAAACTAACGATCAGAGCCTCGAAAATGATCAGGTCCACGGGAGTTACCTGCCTGATGGAGACATCAAAAAGACCCTTCAAAAAGGTCATTAATTATGCTTTATCCACAGGATGTACCCATTTGGCCATTCTTGGAGAGGATGAGATCAGAAGAGGAGGAGTATCCATCAAGAACCTATCGACCAAGGAGCAGGTATTCGTTGAAATGAATGACCTGATAGACCGACTTGAAGAGCTGTAGGTAGTATACTTTGATATTGCTTGTGAAACATATATCAATGGAAAGGACCTTTGCAGGCTTGAAAAATACTGGGATTTGAACGATTGAAGGAAACAAGACGGATGCAAACGGTGAGAACTTGAAATGCTCATTCTGTTCATCAAAAAAGGTCAAGGATGACCAGATGCCTTTTTGTGACAACTGCTGGAACGCTTTGGAGAAAAGTGAGGTCCCACCTATCGAGTTCAAGGAATTCTTCCTGGAGGGTCTTGAAGGCAAACTCAAAGATGTAGATTCATTTCTCTTCAACTTGCCCGATAACTTCTTCCTGTGGTACATGAAAGGACATCTGGAACATGAGCTTGGATCAACAAAGAAAGCCCTGAACTCGATCAAGACCTCTATCTCCTACAAGGAAGATTACGGAGATTCATGGATAAGACTGGGTCTGATATATTCTGACATGCACAAGGAAAACGACGCGATCGAGAACTTCAAAAAGGGTTTGAGGTTCACACTGAGGGATCCTTCGAACCTTGTCGATGCCGGGATCTCATTACAGGCCTCGGACCATTCCAAACTTGCATCCATGATCCTTCAAAGGGCACTTGACCTTGTTCCGGATGATGACAGGGCCATTGTGGGTCTTGGGAAGGTTTACTCTCAGATCGGGCAGCTAGATGATGCGAAGAATATTCTGGAAAGAGGATTGGAACTCTACCCTCACAATGAAGAAGTACTCCGAGCCATGGCACAGATCATCTTGAGGATGGAGGACATGGATTCTGCCATGGAAATCTACAGTCGTATTCTGGACCAACATCCAAGAGATTTCGAAGCCCTCCTTGCAAAGGCCGAGATACACCTTAGAAAGAGAGAGCTGAACAGTTCCATAAAGACATATCAGGCAGTAAGAGACCTGGATATCCACATATCCTGGTCCGGTATCATGAAATTCCTGATATCATCCATACGTTCTATCTTCGAGGATAACCAGAACTCACTTTCATACAGAGATGACCTGAAGAAGGAGTTCGAGAACATCCTCCTCTACCTGAAGGACCTGGATCAGAGGTCCAGCTCTTCAACAGGATCAGAGATCATGGACAATATCGAAAAACTGGTCAAGATAGTCGAAAGCCTCAAACTGAGCCTCAAGGACCAACTTGAACAGTTCGAGGAACTCCTCGACAAATACAAGGTCGAGAACTCCTTCCACCACCACCTCGAGGGGAAGGTCAAGAACCTGAAGGATTTCATCTCCGATGGACGATATTTCGATGCCAAACAGATAACCCTTGAACTCTCACCGTTCCTGATGGACCTGAGGAAGATGAACACCAGGGACGAGGCAAAGGTCAAGAAGAACCTTCGATCAAAACTGAGGGAATTGAAAGAGTTCGGAATGGAGAACAAGGATCTATCAATAAGGTTGGATGAGATCGAGAAACTGGAGGAAGAAGGCAATAGTGAAGGAGCAACCTTCATGTTGAAAGAGATCGAACTGTCCCTTGAAGAATATTACATCGAATGCAGCACCGATCTCCATGAAATAAAGATCAAAGAGATGGAAACTCTCTTGAAGGAGGCAAAGAACCGTTTTGATACATCCGGACTGAAGGAGAAATTGGAGAAGTTCGGGAACTTCCAGGGGTGGGGGCCAAAGGAGATCGGACAGAAGTATATGGATTTCATCAAGCAATATGAAAAGGGTTCTTCAACCTATTATCTGGATGAGACCAGGAAAATGTTGAAGGAGATAGATTACAAGTTGGTGATCCTGGAAAAGGATGAAATGAAGGTGAAAGGTCCAAGGGAGAGGCACAGGGATCTGCAGTCCGAGGCGGAAGACAGGTCAGCCCCAGGAGTTGTCTTCCAGAAGGTCACCAATTTCATGAAGGAAATACAGGAGATCGAGGAGAACCACAAGGTATCTGCAATCAGGGAAAGATTGAGAGAGCTGGATACCCTTCTGGGAGAAGTGGACCTGCTGGGCATGGATAATGCACTTGCAAAGAACGTTGAGCCTGTCAGGGGAGTAATAGAGAGATCTCTGAAACAGAACAATTTCAGACTCTCAGAAATACTTACAAATGAGGTCTACGAAAACGTTGAAAAACTTCTAAGGGAGAAATATCTAAAGAAGATCAAAGAGATCCTGACGGAGATGGAAGGGGAGATATTCCGGTTCAAGGGGTTGGGTATACATCGAAAAGACTGGAGCATCTCCATAGAGAGGTCAAACAGTATCATTCTGAAGAAGGCACAGGGAGAGATAACAGAAGTGATCTCGCATATGGCCAGGGTCCAATCCGAAGTTCAGAAGTTCTACATCGATGAGCTTCCCGACGAGATAGACCGCAAGATCAGCGACTCAGAACAGCTCCTCGAGGAAGGAGAGGGCCTCGGTCTAAAGCTTGATGATCTCAAGAACAAGATCACCAGAATGGCTTCTTCTGCAGAGGACATATCCACCCTTGATCTTCTCGAGGACACATACAAGCTCGAAACCGACCTTGAGAAAGAGATCAGGGGTCAGCTCTCGGAGAATGTCAGGACCTTTGCGAACGAGATCCGGAAAAAAGCCGAGAGGATCGATGGACTCTCCCTTACCAAGCGTGATGTTCTGAAACTGATCTCCAGTTCCAACAGGGCAGAGGTGATACTCGAGAACGGGCAGGAAAGGGACGCTTACCGTATGATCATCGACACCATGGAACAGATGGACAGGATCTGGGAAGAAGTATTGAACGAACTCAAGGAGAGGAGACTCGCAGAAATTGACGAGCTCATGAACATTTCCAACAAATTGAACATAGGCATCTCGGATTTCGAGGAAGACCGTTCAGTGCTTGTCATGGAGAAGGAACCGGACCCTTACAGCAACCTCGAGCTTGCGGAAGCTATTCACGCCGGACTTCTCGAAAGGGTTCAGGAGAGCTCCAGGGTCATCTCATCCGGTATCATGTTGGATAT
The DNA here is from genome assembly GCA_034723935.1 of Thermoplasmatota archaeon. Classification (GTDB taxonomy): domain Archaea; phylum Thermoplasmatota; class Penumbrarchaeia; order Penumbrarchaeales; family Penumbrarchaeaceae; genus JAYEPK01. Next base: position 71 of record JAYEPK010000429.1, on the reverse strand, counting down.
CCTGTCAAGGAGTTCCTTGAAATCCGCTTTCAATCCTCTGTAAATGTCCCTGGAGCTCTCCTGAACCCTTT
>JAYEPK010000428.1:0-10089 GCA_034723935.1 Thermoplasmatota archaeon | reverse complement strand
AGATGTTCCCGCTCCGGAGAAGAAGGCCAAGCCTTCCAAGAAGGAAGATGTTCCCGCTCCGGAGAAGAAGGCCAAGCCTTCCAAGAAGGAAGATGTTCCTGCTCCGGAGAAGAAGGCTGAACCCTTCCTTGAAGAGCTTGTGTTCGGGAAGTTTAACTCGAGCGATGTAGTTGTCGAAGACCCCAGTTTGAAGGCCTTTATCAATCTCGAACCAGCGCTAGTACCACATTCCAGTGCAAGACATGCAAACAAAGCATTCTACAAGCCCAAGATATCCATAGTTGAGAGGCTCATCAACAGCATGATGAGGACCGGGAGATATACCGGTAAGAAGACCAAGAGCTACAAGGCTGTCATGGTAGCTTTCGAGATCATCGAGAAGAGGACCAAGGAGAACCCGATACAGATCCTGGTAAGGGCAATCGAGAACTCTGCACCAAGAGAAGAGGTCACAAGGTTGAAGTTCGGTGGTATATCCGTTCCAAAGTCAGTTGATACGGCCCCATCAAGGAGATTGGACGTTGCACTCAGGAACATCTCCGTTGGAACCGTCAAGGCTTCTCACAAGAACAGGAAATCCATCGCCCAGTGCCTTGCGGATGAGCTTATCGCCGGGTCAAAGAGAGACCTTCAGAGCTTTGGGGTATCAAAGAGAGATGAGGTCGAAAGGGTGTCCAAGTCGGCCCACTGATCTTGAACAATATGATGGAATGTATCAAATGTTAAGGTCGTGTTAGTATGGGAAGAAGAGAAGATAACATTCGAGAAGCACAGAAATTGAGTGACAAACCCAAGTTCATAAGGAACATAGGGATAGCCGCCCATATCGATCATGGAAAGACCACCCTTTCAGATAACCTGATAGCAGGTGCAGGGATGATGTCGGAGGAGCTTGCCGGTAAGCAGCTACTCCTTGATTTTGATGAGCAGGAGCAGGCAAGAGGTATCACCATCAATGCAGCGAATGCTTCCATGGTCCATAATTACGAAGGCAAGAACCATCTGATCAACCTCATCGATACACCCGGACACGTTGATTTTGGTGGTGATGTGACAAGGGCCATGAGGGCTGTGGACGGTTGTGTGATAGTTTGCTGTGCTGTGGAAGGTGTTATGCCCCAGACAGAGACGGTTGTCAGGCAGGCACTACGGGAAAAGGTGAAACCCGTACTGTTCATAAACAAGGTGGACCGTCTAATAAACGAGCTGAAGGTCACACCCGAGGAGATGCAGGTAAGGTTCGTGAAGATCATCAAGCAAGTGAACGATCTTATTTCCAAGATGGTTCCAAGTGAGTTCAAGAAAGAGTGGTATGTGTCCCCCGAGAACGGAACAGTAGCTTTCGGTTCGGCATATCACAACTGGGCCATTTCAATTCCTTTCATGAAGGAACAGGGTGTGACGTTCACTGATATCTACGACCATCTCAACAATGGGAAGCAGAAAGAGCTTGCAAAGAAGGCTCCGATCCATCAGGTATTCCTTGATATGATCATACATCATCTGCCGGACCCTGTAGCAGCCCAGAGGTACAGAATACCTCATATCTGGCATGGGGACCTCGAGTCCGAGGAGGGAAAGGCGATGGTGAACTGCTCTCCAAATTCAAAACCGGTTCTCATGGTTACGAAGATCATTATAGATCCACACGCTGGAGAGATCGCATCGGGAAGGTTGTATGCAGGAACGATCGAAAGAGGGCAGGAACTCTTTGTCGCGGGAATGCCCGGAACGGCCAGAGCACAGCAGGTATCGGTTGCAGTTGGTCCGGATAGGATCACTGTGGAGAAGGCCATTGCAGGGAACATAGTGAATGTATCCGGTCTCAAAATGGCCATCGCAGGTTCTACTGTGTCCGGTATTGTGGATTTTGAACCTTTCGAGAGGATCGTTCATGTCTCGGAACCGGTCGTTACCGTAGCTGTTGAAGCAAAGCATATGAAGGACCTGCCAAAGCTGGTCGAGGTCCTGAGAATGGTTGCAAAGGCGGATCCATCACTGCAGGTCGAGATCAACCAGGAGACCGGAGAGCATCTCCTGTCTGGAATGGGTGAGCTTCACCTGGAGATCACAGAATACCGGATCGAGAAGGAACACAATATCCCGATCAATACCTCCCCTCCCATCGTGGTATACCGCGAGGCTATCATGAAGGATTCTGTCAGGTCCTTTGAGGGAAAGTCACCCAACAAGCATAACAGGTTCTATTTCGAGGTCAAGCAGCTTCCGGATAGTGTTAAAACAGCCATCAGGAACGGGGACCTCCCCATGGGTCAGAGGATAAAGGACACCAAGGCACTCTCCAAGCAACTCGAGGACCTTGGGATGGACCGGAACGAGGTCAAGCACGTTTTCTGGATCGGCGGTCAGAACATCTTCGTGAACAATACGAAGGGAATTCAATACCTCTATGAGACCAAGGAGCTTCTCATCGATGCCTTCAAGGAGGCAATGTCCAAGGGGCCAAGGTCCTGGGAGCCCTGTGTTGGTGTCTTGGTCAAGCTAGTGGACGCAAAACTCCATGAGGATGCTATCCACAGGGGGCCGGGGCAGGTCATACCTGCCGCAAGATCTGGTATCTACGGAGCCATGGTGGAAGCTGGTGTAACGCTTATGGAACCAAAGCAGAAGCTGTTCGTGACCGTTCCGAACGATGTCATGGGCGGAGTGAACAGAGAGCTCAATTCAAGGAGATCCACCATAGAGGACATGCCCATGGAGGGTGATCAGGTGACGATCATTGCCAAGGCCCCTGTTGCTGAACTATTCGGTTTTGCCTCGGCGATCCGCGGAGCAACACAGGGAAGGGCTCTGTGGACCACTGAATTCCAGGGATTTGACATGATCCCAAGAGAACTTCTGGACAAGGTCACACGGGAGATAAGGGAGAGGAAAGGTCTCAAACCCGAACCTCCGACAGCGGACTATTATTCAGCATAATGACCCAGTACAATGAACATGGCATCAAAGGTTTAAATACCATGAATAATTAAGGGAACATCCCCGAGTAGGAGGAATTATAAATGGCAAGTGAGAAACCCCACATGAACCTTGTGTTCATAGGTCACGTGGACGCCGGAAAGTCCACCTCTGTCGGACGCATACTGCTTGACACGCATCATATCGAGCAGCATATCATCGATAAGTACAGAAAGGAAGCCGAGGCGAAGGGGAAGGGAAGCTTCGAGTTCGCTTGGGTCATGGATGGCCTGAAGGAAGAGAGGGAGCGCGGTGTTACGATCGATGTCGCTCACAAGAAGTTCACCTCTGACAAGTTTTACTTCACCATCATTGACGCCCCTGGTCACAGGGATTTCGTCAAGAACATGATCACCGGAACATCACAGGCAGATGCAGCTGTCCTCGTGGTCGCTGCCCCGGAAGGTGTGATGGCCCAGACCAAGGAGCATGTGTTCCTTGCAAAGACCCTCGGGGTGAATCAGATAATCATCAATGTCAACAAGATGGATGCGACAAAACCCGAATGGTCCGAGGAGAAGTTCAACAGTGTCAAGGCAGAGGTTAGCAAGCTCCTGAGGATGGTCGGATACAAGGACGATTCTGTCCAGTATGTTCCGACATCCGCATTCAAGGGTGACAATGTAGTGAACAAGTCCAACAATCTCGGATGGTGGAAGGGCAGCACTCTTATTGACTGTCTCAACAACCTGCATGTGCCAAAGAAGCCAACGAACTTGCCCCTCAGGGTTCCGGTCCAGGATGTATACACCATCACCGGCATCGGAACGGTCCCTGTTGGCAGGGTCGAGACCGGTGTGCTGAAGGTCGGAGCGAAGGTGACCTTTTCACCCTCCGGATCCAGCGGTGAGGTAAAGACCATCGAGATGCATCACGAGACAATGCCCCAGGCAGAACCCGGTGACAATGTTGGTTTCAACGTTAGGGGTATTGGGAAGAACGATATCAGGAGAGGTGATGTATGTGGAGCCTCTGGAGCTGCACCTACAGTAGCAAAGGCTTTCACTGCGCAGATTGCGGTGCTTCAGCATCCCTCTGTGATAGCTCTCGGATACACTCCGGTGTTCCATCTTCATACAGCTCAGGTTGCCTGCACCTTCGAGGAGCTTCAGAAGAAGCTTGACCCAAAGACCGGTCAGGTCAAGGAAGAGAATCCTGACTTCCTGAAAACTGGCGACATCGCCATTGTGAAGATAAGACCCACCAGGCCGCTGGTAATAGAGAAGGTCAAGGAGATCCCACAACTTGGCAGGTTTGCCATAAGGGATATGGGGACCACTGTCGCTGCTGGAATGTGCATTGACGTCGAGAAGAAGGAGTAACTCCTTTACTGAAGATCATGCGGAGGAATGGGATTGGTAGCAAAGGCAAGGATATCTCTGACAGGAACCGACGCCAAGTCACTGGACGGTGTCTGCATCCAGATCAAGGGAATATCAGAAAGAACGGGAGTCAATCTCTCCGGGCCGATCCCGCTCCCGACCAAGAGACTTGTTGTTCCCTGCAGGAAATCCCCTGACGGCGAAGGGTCAGAGACCTGGGACCGATGGGAGATGAGGGTGCACAAAAGACTCATATATCTTGATGCTGACGACAGGGCACTCAGATCACTTATGAGGATCAAGGTTCCCGATGATGTGAACATCGAGATAGTACTTAGAAACTGAGCTCTCCTACTCGGAAAGGCTCAGTTTCTTTTTCTTCATTTTGTATTTATTAGATTTGGTGCTGTACAGAATGAAATCCTAGAATATACTGGTGATCGATCTTCCATAGGAGGTTATCGAGAAGGTGTTGTCCTCGTTCTTCCTCATCCATCCTTTCTTGATCCATTTTTCCCTGAGCTTCCTGATGAACGACATCTGCCCTCTGTGAGTTACTTTTCCTCGATCATCCAGACAATCCTCCAATATGCCTTTTCCTTGAAGCTCCATTATGGTCTCGGAAAGTCTTGTTCTCCTGTTATCCTTGTTTATTTCTATCCATATTTTGAGTCCTTCCACAAGTTTCTCGTTTGGTCGTTGAAGTTTGAACTCAGGAAGTATGAACGGGTCATGAACTTTCTTTGCCATTCCAACGGGACGCTCATTCTCGTAGTATATCTTTGTATCCTTGATCATCTGTTCCCTGGTTCCGACATTGAAAGGAATTCCATTTTCCATGAGAGATGCCAGGAGTGATGCTGATGAATAAATTGCTGAACCAGCCTCGATATTCACGTAAACGTGGTTTCCTTCCCTGTTTTCCCTTTCAAGTATGTCGATCAATATTTTCAGGACCTCCTGAAAATCATTGATGTTAACTTCCACGGGGATCTGTTCGATCCTTTCTGTTTCAAGTTGTCTTTTCACATCGTTCAGGAAATCCACATACGGCTGTTTGACCGCTCTATGGAGAAGATATGCTCTGTCGGCCTTGAAATGTTTTATTGGTTCCACGATCTTGACCGTCTCGAACGTCACACATGAAATGACAACTCTCAAGTTGCTGTTCATAATATCACTTATATCACGTATACCACGTGATAATATTTATTTATACTGTTCATATTTGTTATTTATGAATGATCTTGAGTTCCCATTCTATCTTGCAAGTTTGGATAAGATCGATGGAGAGATGTCAAATACCATATATTCCTTACAGGTATTGCTCTATTCGAAGGGGGGATAAAAATGGAATTCAAACAGTTTTTCAGGGAAGCCACAAAACACGAACCTTTCGACTATCAGAGGAGATTGGCCGAGGGGGAGAAATTACCTCAATTACTTGACATTCCAACCGGCTGTGGAAAGACTGCTGCGGTTGTACTTTCAAGGTTATGGAGAAGTAGAGAAATATTAATAAGGAAACATGTGAAACAACGGACAGTCGAGACCGATCGGATTCGGAGGGAGGAAGTGTGAAACGATATATTCTTGCAAGGGACGAAGAGATGACATTATCATCCCTGATCGAGTCCATTCGTTTGGTCCATGAACAATTATCCGCACAGGCTAAAAGAGCGGTTAACATCAGTCTAACACTTCGCAATTGGGCTATTGGATACTACATACGTGAATATGAACAGAACGGCTTCGATAGGGCACGATACGGAGCCCGGATATGCGAGCGGATTGCGCAGGATCTGCAAAAGAGCCTGGATCGATGCTACTCTGGACGTTATTTGCGCTTATGCCGACAGTTTTACGACGTATATCCACAGATCGGGAAATCACAGGTTTTCAGATATGACTTGCCTTCAATTGGGAAATCACCGATTTCCGAATTCGAGGAAAGTCACGAGAAGGGTTCCAAAGACATTGGACAATCCACAATCCCACCAGATATACTTATCGAACGCATCTCTTTCACGCATTTCGTCGAGCTTCTTGCGATAGAAGATGATATGAAGCGTGCTTTCTACGAGGTCGAATGCATACGTGGAGTCTGGTCTGTTAGAGAGCTAGGGCGTCAGATAAGTAGTCTTTACTTCGAGCGTTGTGGCCTCTCGAAGAACAAGGAGAAGCTGGCTGAGATCATTCAGAAAAATGTAGAACATGACGCGCCAGCGCTTGCCATACGCGATCCCTATGTTTTCGAGTTTCTGGGGTTGAAACCAAAGGAGGTCATGGACGAGTCCGCTATGGAGGATGAGATCCTTGACAAACTGCAGGATTTCCTTCTGGAGCTGGGCACCGGATTCTGTTTTGAGGCTCAGCAGAAACGCATTCTTATAGGGAACACATACGGATTCGTGGACTTGGTATTCTACCACAGGCTACTGAAGTGTCATGTGCTGGTTGAACTTAAAAGGTCCAAGTTCACGCACGAGGATATCGGCCAACTGAACACTTACGTGAGCTGGTACAAGGGTAACGTTATGGCCGAAGGTGATAACCCTCCTGTGGGTATACTGCTCTGCACCGGCAAGGACCATACCCTGGTCGAGTACGCCCTGGCCGGAATGAACAACAATCTGTTCGTCTCGAAGTATCAACTGGAACTTCCGAGTAAGGAGGACATACAGCGGTTCTTCAAAAAGCAGATGGAGACAATCCTCATGGAACAAACCATTTCGACTGGTACTAAAAGAAAGGAGAAGGAAAAAGGGAAAAGCAGTGGAAAGGGGGTCAGGTCATGAATTATGATGAGTTCTTTATAAAAGCAACAGGCATCGATAAGGGTCCTTTCGACTATCAGAGGAGATTGGCCGAGGGGGAGAAATTACCTCAATTACTTGACATTCCAACCGGATGCGGGAAGACCGCCGCGGTTGTTCTTTCATGGTTGTGGAGGAGAAGGTATGCTGATGAGGAAACAAGGAAGAATACCCCGAGGAGATTGGTATACTGTCTTCCGATGAGGGTACTTGTCGAACAGACACGTGACGAGTGCACGAAGTGGTTGGATAACCTTGGAATTCTGGGGGGAGAAGTTGATGAAGACGGATACTCTCCTTCCTGGGATGATAACTCCAAGATCAATGTTACTGTGCTCATGGGAGGAGAGGACAGAGATGAATGGGACCTTCACCCCGAAATGGATGCCATTATCATAGGAACCCAGGACATGCTCCTGTCGAGGGCCTTGAACAGGGGCTATGGAATGAGCAAGTACAGATGGCCCATGCATTTTGGATTGTTGAACAACGATTGCTATTGGGTCATGGATGAAGTGCAGTTGATGGGTGTTGGAGTGGAGACAACATCCCAGATGGATGCTTTCAGAAGGAAGTTGGAAACTTTTGGAAACTGTAACAGTATCTGGATGAGTGCAACTACGGATCCAAAAAGATTGGCAACTGTAGATAAGGATGATATCGGAAAAATATTTGGTTTGTCGGATAGAGATCTAGATAATGATCAGTTGAACTGTAGGAAGAAAGCTTCAAAAATGATATCGGATCTGGACTTTAACTTGAACAAGGAAAATAAGAAGAAAACATATTTTGAAGATCTTTCTGAAAGGGTACTTGATGATCACAGAAAAGGAACACTTACAATAGTGATCGTGAACACCGTAGACAGGGCTCAAGAACTTTTCAAAATGATCAAGAAAGATCAAAGATGTCCCGACAAGGTATCCCTGCTGCATTCAAGGTTCAGAAAGCCCGACCGAGATCGCAAACTTGGGATCCTTGATGAAGATGGTGACAGGCTGATAATATCCACTCAGGTTGTGGAGGCAGGAGTTGATATCGATTCCACCACACTTTTTACGGAGATTGCTCCCTGGCCCTCTCTTGTACAAAGATTTGGAAGATGCAACAGGCTCGGAAAGACAGAGGATGCAAGGATATTTGTCATCGATGTGGAGGAGGGGTTGGAAGCTCCTTATGAGGAAGATGATATTGACGTTTCAAGAAGGAATCTTCAGGGTCTGGAAAATGCTTCTCTTCAGAACCTTGAAAGAATAGAATATGACCCTCCATTCATCGTGAGGCCGGTAATCAGAAAGAAAGATATCCAGGAACTCTTCGATACAACACCGGACCTATCCGGAAATGACCTTGATATCTCAAGGTATGTCAGGGATGGAGAAGAAAAAGATGTTCAGGTGTTCTGGCGCCATTTCAAAGAAGAGCCACCTGAGGATATGGAAAGACCACACAGGGATGAGCTTTGCTCTGTTTCCATAGCAAAAATATCCAAGTTCCTGTCCAAGAAGGGAAATAATGGATTTGTCTGGGACGGTCTTGATTCAAAATGGAGGGTCCTTGGAAAAGGTGAAGAAAGACCCGGTATCGTAATTATGCTCTCAACCGATCTGGGCGGGTATGATGGCGCTCTTGGCTGGACAGGTGAGAAAAAGAAAAAAAATGAGAGTATAGAGGTCTTCGATCTCGCTGTTGGTGTAAATGAATCCAACGATAGTGACAGGCACACTTACACTGGTGAATGGAAAACGGTGACCGATCATTGCAATGAGGTAAGTGAATTCGTTGGTTCTCTATCTCAAAGAGTTGGATTGGATTCCGAGTTAACAAGGAAGTTGAAGCTTGCAGGTTTATGGCATGATATCGGAAAAGCTCACGAGGCATTCCAGAATGTTCTGATAGATAAGCCTGATATTCAAGAACTCTATGCAAAATCTGTAAGGTACAGTAATAGAACATATTTTATCAAGGATGGAAATAGCGAACTGGAGAGAACTCATTTCAGACATGAGCTTGCATCGGCGCTAGCTTACTGGAAATATTCAAAGGATAGGAAAGATGATCTTGCATCCTATCTTGTGGCAGCTCATCATGGCAAGGTAAGGCAGTCCATCAGATCACTTCCCGATGAAAATGAACCCGATGATACAGATATTCTTTTTGCAAGGGGTATTTGGGACGGAGACGTGATCCCTTCTGTTCCGGGGATAATGAATGAAGAGGTCAAGATCGATCTTTCTCCGATGATAATGGGAAAGGGCTCGTGGCTTGAGATGTCCTTACGCCTTCAGAAAGAATACGGTCCATTCAAACTTGCATATCTGGAGGCCTTGATGAAAGCTTCTGACGAGATCGTATCCCGCAATTCCAAGGGGGTGTCATTATAATGCAGAATGGAAACATCACGACATACGATAACGAAAGTAGTGGATTCCATGACATCGAACTAAAAGGCTGCTCCCCAGTCCCACTTGCCCATTATCTGAAAGCTCTTGGACTTATGAGAATATTATCCGGACATGTAGGATCCATGGTTTCCGGTTACTGGAAAGATGAGACCTTCCATTTAAGATCAGAATTGAACCAAGATGGGCTTGTTGATTTTCTTTACTACAAATACATGCCGACTCCAGTTGTATCCCCTTGGAATGGTGGAAGCGGTTTTTCACCAAAGGATAATACAATTCCAATAGAAAGAATAGAAGAATCGGAAATGGACCGATTTAATAATTATCGAATATCTATCGATCGCGGAAGAGAAGCCAGAAGATTACTAGGTGTTACCGAAAAAGTATCGAAAGAACAGAAGGAGCCAATGCTGAACATTTGCAGGAACATCTTTCCTGACGTATCCCTTGAATGGCTAGATGCCGCATATGTACTAACCGATAATGGACCTCGATATCCTCCTCTTCTAGGAACTGGTGGAAATGATGGAAGATTGGATTTTTCAAACAATTTCATGAAGAACATTG
>JAYEPK010000427.1:0-10090 GCA_034723935.1 Thermoplasmatota archaeon | reverse complement strand
CATGTGACCTTTGCAAGTCGGACAGACACCCTGGCCGCCGCAGTAGGAACATTTCTTGGTGCCCCTGCACATGATACATATTCCGGTCCCGCCGCATTCACGGCATTTACCGGTTCCCTTGCAGTGGGAACATCGTCCGATCTCTGATGCAAGTCCGATCTCGATGAGGTCGTCCCATGCTTCCATACCTTTGCCCATTTTGATCTTGACAGCCGTCATGAGGAACCAGGCATCCATATCTCCCGGGTTCTGTCTGACGACATCCGTGAACTTTTCAAGTGCCTTTCTGTGATCGTTACGGTCCAGAGCTTCCAGACCGTTCCTCATTGTGGACCTCAGGGCGGAGATGGAAGGGAGCCTGTTCTGGCATCCTGCACAGTACAGTTCCCTGTCCTTGTTCTCGGCCCCGCATTTGGGACATTTCAGCATGGGATCTCACCTTCATCATCTGATGAACTGGACACCGAAACGATCTTCTCTTCTGGTGTATCCCCTCTCCTTCTCTCCGAAACGTCCAACGGACTTTCCCGAGATCTGTTCGGAGGTGACACCGACCAGAACGAGCATCACGCGAATGGCTCCCTTTAACTCCGGGTCGATATAGGCTCCCCAGATTATGGAAGCGTTGTGGTTGATCCTCTCGTTGATATACTCTGCAACCGTCTCGGCCTCTGTAACCGTCATATCCTCTCCACCTGTGACGCAGATAAGTGCACCGTTGGCGGACGAGATGTCATATTCAAGCAGAGGGGAATTGATGGCTTCCTCGACCGCTTTTACGGCTTTCTCGTTGCTTTCATCGGATTCACCGATGCCGATGACCGCAACTCCGCCTCCCTTCATGATGGTCTTCAGATCTGCATAGTCAAGGTTCACCAGACCGACCTTGGTGACCATTTCGGTGATTCCCTTGATGGCCTTCATCAGTATCTCATCGGCAACCTTGAATGCCGCATTCAGGGGAAGTCTTGGAACGAGTTCAAGAAGCTTGTCGTTTGGTATCACAATGACCGTATCGGAGTTCTCTTCAAGTTCCGCGAGGCCCCATTCGGCGTTCTCCATCCTGGATTCCCCTTCACCGGCAAAGGGTTTGGTCACAACTGCGATCGTGAGTGCCCCCAGCTGTTTAGCGATCTCTGCGACCACTGGAGCGGTACCGGTTCCGGTACCTCCTCCAAGACCGCATGTGACGAAGACCATGTCCGCTCCCATGAGTGCAGCTCTCAACTCTTCCTCTGCCTCGAGCGCGGCTTCCTTTCCGATCTTGGGGCTTGCACCGGCACCAAGGCCTCTGGTAGTCCTCTTTCCAACAAGGATCTTGTGTGGGGCATGGATGGTCAGCAGATGCTGTGCATCTGAGTTCATGGCATAGAGATCTGCGCCGATCACACCCTCCTCTACTATCCTGTTAATAGTGTTGGAACCACCACCACCACATCCAATGATCTTGATGTTGGTCTTGAGGGTTGAAAGGATCCTTCTGAGCTCTTCATCCTCTGGATTCGAATCCAGCTGGACAGGAGCTTCCTGTACCTCTGTTTCCCTATCTACTCTTTCACCTGGCTGAGCTGTTTTGTCGTATTTGTTCATATACTCGTTGATTATGGACTTGAATCCCATGGCCATCCCTCCGATGCGAGTATCCCTATCTATGGTAGGAAAACTACTGCTTTCCCCCCTCCACCATGGCAATCTCCAAATTTAAAGTTTTGTGAATAAATCGGCAGGAATTGACGGATTATGCTTGATCCCCCTTCCTTCGGAGGATCCGGACCCCTGCATACAATATGAAAGGGCCTACAAGGACGAATATGATGAATGCGAAGAACATTGCCCGACCGTATGATATCCCTCCGTCCCCTTCATCTTCCTGTATCGTTATCCTGTTCTCGGTGGTTGCAGAGTTGCCCCATGCATCATATACATGGAATACGACCAGGTGATCTCCGGATGCAAAGGGTCCCTTGAAGGTCAATTGGAACGATCTATCTTCACCGTCCGGGTCCAGTTCGTTATGGGATATTCTGCCGTTCCTCACACGATCACCTCCGGCATCGAAGATCTCGATCATGACCTCATCCACCATGGAATCGTCTCTCAGGACGGCTTTCACAGTGATCGTCCCCATCTCTTCCGAGTATTCAACCTGGGGTGACAGGATCGTCGGGTCCCTGTGATCTTCAATGTTCACCTCGAGTTCCAGATATCTCTCCCTGCCTGCACCATCCATGGCTTTCAGTATAATGATCTGCTCCGACATCGAACGTTTCAGTTCGGAGGGGGACAGGTCCAAGGTTCCAAGGATGTCCATTGTGTCTATCTGAAGATCGAAGCTTGTACCATCCGTCATCTGGGCCTCGTCGTATGAGGCACCCCCGTCAATGGAATAGATGAGCATGATGTCCTGGCTGTCGTCAGTGACCTTTCCGGATATTGTCAGGATTGATCCAAGTTCGATGGTTGCACCCTGCCCGGGAGAGCTTACCGTGATCTGCGGTCTCTCCATGTCGATGAACTCGATCACTTCCTCGTAGATCTCTATCTCCATGGAGATGGAAGCGGTGTTGCCCTGGGTGTCCACCCCGCGGAGGGTGACATGCTTGATCCCCGTGGGCCATCTTTCCGTGGATACTTCGTGTGAGAACGTATTCCCGACAAGATCGTCCAGAAGCTCGGCCCTGTAGCTTCCAACTGTAAGTGCAAGTGACGATAGGCCGGAGCCGTCCCGTGCCTTGCCCCGGAACGTGATCACTTCACCTTTCTCGATCATCTCACCATCCTCAGGACCGTCCATCCTGAGAACGGGAGGTTCCTCGTCCGGAGGCGGTAGCAGGGTAACGGTGAAGCTCGAGGAGTTCCAGAGTCCGACATTGTCGGTTGCATTCACGGAGATCCCGATCTCTCCGGGTTCTGCCTTGAAATCGATGCTTGTATCTATCTGGCCTTTTTCGTTGATCTTTCCTGTTAGGTCGAATTCCTGCTCCCCGATGGTCAGGATGAAAGATGACAGTTCAACATCGTCAGTAATGCTCCCCTTGACTTCAATAGTATCGCTTTTCAATCTCTGACCTGGATATGGGGAGCCTATGGACAGGTGTGGAACGACCGGATCGAAGGTGGTCCTGAAAACAAGTGTCCTTATATTTCCCACATCATCCCATGTTGTAATGCGCATTTTGTGAGGTCCGGGGCCATATGGCCCGGATACATATTCATGGATGATCTCGTGTTCCAGATATGTCGTTTGATGGGAAGGTACGGTCGAGATCCATTCGTAGTTGATCCAGGCCATTGAACTGAACTGACCCCTGGGATGATACAATGCAATACCTATTTCAGCATCCTTTCCCCATGGTATGGTCCCGTTTCCGATCAGTTGATCCCATATCGGCCCCTGGTCATCTTTTAGCTTTACAGATAACGGTAGCGTCAACTCTATGGTGCCTTCCCCGTTCAGTATATTGAACGACATGGGTTCGATCGACCCCGGTTCACCGATGATCTCCCGGACCCGCCAGGGATATATGCCGTCAATTTTTTCTTCCTGGTCTATGAACTCACCGTATGCATTGCCAAGAGATGTTCCGATCTCGATCTCATACGAAGAAAGGTCTCCGGGAGCATCGCCATATAAAAGCCATCCTCTGAGATGGTAATCGGTCATCAGTTGAAAACCCTCACTATCCGGGCCTTCACTGTTTACGGTAACAAGTTCAGGTCCGCTTTCGGGGCCTTCATCCATCTCGTAGACCTTGATCCGGACCCTGGTATATGATTTGATCATGTTGATGTCGCTCAGTGAAATCGTCACATTCATGTTCCCATTTCTGAAGGAGGTGATCATTGGAGCATATTCGTATGCATCTTCCCGGAACATGGATCCTTCATATCCCGATGACCCATGCTGCTCGATGTTGACCCTTACCATCCCTCTATCCAGAGTGTTCCGGAACAGGACCCCCGTCGTTATATCTCTTTGATACTGGTAGCTTCCGAGGGTTTCAACGGAGACAAGATATGTCTTTCCATCCTCGGGAAGTGTTTCGGTAATGGGTGGATCGGTCCCTCGGGGTTTTTCAGATTGGAGCTGAACATGAAAGGACTTATGCTCATCATCAGCGATCATGAACTTATCCGAAATGTATGTTCCAAGGTCGGAGGCAACCCTGATGTTGAAGTTCTGTCTCCAGACATTGAACAATATCCACCCATTCCGATCGGTGTAACCCCAGATAGAGGGAAGTGGAACCGTTGGTATAGGCCCTTGATAATCCCCTGTATCTATCGCGTTCTCCATGGTCCAGTGTGAAAGCACAACAACTCTTGCCCCTTCAACAGGGTTCCCCACCTTGTCCACAACAGTGACCTGCAGGTTCCCGGTGATCTCCGGTGGGCGGTATCTCTCGCCGACATCGAATGTCTGCCCCGCTCCATCGGATGCCCAGAGTCCGGAACCTCCTCTATCTCTCCAACCCCACCAGTAGTTCAGGTCGTTGGCAACGACCCCGCCACCATCGGACCAGTAGTTGTCCCACTGGTGCCAGCCTCCGAGATAGAATTCGGACCATACATGGTCCTCTCCCGTCAGGTGTACTCCTCTTGCCGGAATGAGAGCACATCTCGCTGCCGCGATCGTTAGGTCCTGGAGCTCCCCGCAGTTACCGTTGTGCCCATGGGCGATCCTCACAGGTTGATTTGGTCTTTCCTCATCCGGTGATTCCTGCTGGTTGATGACCAACGTCTTCTCCACCCAGTGGGATACTTTCTCGATCGCATGGTCCCTGTAATCCCATGGATGGGAGTTTATCTCACCATCGTTGTCGAAACCTCCGGGATACTCGTAGGGCTGCAGGTCCCAGTATATGTTGACATCTTCCAACACCTCTTTCAGAAGTGGAGGGGTAGAGTTCCTTGGATAGTACACCTTCCTCCCTGTCCAGTCATCAGGAAAGTCGGGTCCCGGAGGGTATTCCTCATCCGCATGCTCGAAGAGGTATTCTCTCCAGTATCTGCCGCCACTTTCGGGAGGTGCCCATCCTCCTGTTTCCGGATCGATATATGCTACAGGTTCCTCTGTTACCCTGGGATGAACGATTCCCCAGTAATATGCATCTCTGGTGATCTCCATTTCCTTGACGCGGTCATCTACTCTGACACGATAGGAAGCTGTTGTGTAGGGGTCCGCTCCGCCGATCTCCACCAGTCGAACATATTCAAGTTCAGTGTCCCTGCCGTAGATATACATGACGTTCTCATCGATCAATCGGGCAAGTCTGTTATCTCGGAGCTGGGAAGGTGGTGTGTGTGCACAGGCAAATCCGATCTCATCCCTGTATCTCGTATCGGGGGGTGAGATGATGGAATCAAGGTATTCAGCTATAGACCCTTCATCGCAGAATGATAGAACTTCATCGAAGGCCGTTTCGTATTTTTCAACCTGAAAAGCGGGGATACTGGGGTCCGGTGCCCAATAAGGGTCGATCTGATCTCCGAAGTTCACCCTGGAAGGAATATTATTCTTCATTCCGATGGCCAGGTCAGGAACGTGGTCTCCATTCAGGTGGACGGGAACCGGAGTGACCTGTCCCGTGGCCAGTATGTTCTTGAAGAAATCGGGAACCGGATTCTCCCAATGGCCGTTGATGAGAGGGTGATACTTCATAATGCCGTTCCCGGACCCTATGGACATTCCTATGACATTGTGGTATTCCCCATTCTCGAAGGGCGAGCGCCACAACCTGGGAGATGAGAAGTTCAGCATCGCCATTCTCGTCATCATGCTCGGTTCCATCTCTATCTTGGTTCCGATCGTGCTTCCCAGGTCCTCCCAGAGGACCTCCCAGTAGTAGATCATTCCCTGCCCGCATCCGAAGTATAATTTGAAGGTGTTGTTCTCTCCCGTGAGAGGGGCCGGTGAGATGTGGGTGGGAGGGTTCGAGCTTGTCACATTAGCAATGCTTAAAATGTTGTTGTTTGCGATCCCTCCATCACCTATGCCCCGGTTCCACATGATATTGAGATATTTCGTCTCATCACCCCAGATCACCTCGCCGTACCCGTCTCCATTTATATCGAATATCGAGGGGCTTATGAACTCACTATCCCGGACCAATATGTTTCCCCAGTTGTTCCACCCTTCGTTGGAGTAGATCGGATTTCCCCGGGAGCCGATGTTCTTGTAGAAATGCAGATCACCATCCTTGCCAATAACAAGATCTTCATCACCGTCTGCATCCAGGTCTCCAAAGGCAGGAATGACAGGCAACAGCGGATCGGATCCCATTATCGGTCTACTGCTGGCCTCCAGCATGTTCTTCAGGAAATCGTCCTTTAGCCACTCAGGGAGCAGGGAAGCCGCCCGGGCCAGCTTCGTATCTTTATCTACTGCGGTTCCGATATATCCCTCGAAACGGTGCTCCCCGTCGGGATCAAGTATCAATCTTGTCTCTCCACCTGGTGGAACCTCGACAACCTCGTCAAGGATCAGATTCGTTCCCGGTCCTCTTGATGATGTTATCTCCATGATCTCGGGTTCCTCTCCCGTTGAGTGGAGCGGGTCGATCAGGATAATACAAAGCAGGATAGCGATCAGGAACGGATACGGTGTTCTCATTTTCCATTGCCCCCCGGACATATTCGGTAATACAACTTGAAGGATTTATTGTTTGATGTCGGCCAGGATGAGCTCATAATGTCTATCCATTATGGTTTTTCGAGAAAACTATAAATACCCCCTCTCCGGGGTTATGTTTTTTTCGATCATCTTTATAAATCTATATATGGAATTAGCAACAGGCGTGGGTAGGAAGAAGGATTGAATGTGTGTCAGAACTTTCCGTCCCCGTTCATGTCTGAACTGACAAAATACTCATGAACAGGTTCTGAGTGGAGAAGTGAAGATCCGGTGCAACAACCGGATCTTCATACAATATTTTTCTTGGAAATGTATTGCATTGGGGAGAGATCTTTTACCACCGTTAAAATACCAAAAACAGCATGCACTTGACATGAAGGATGACGAGAAGGATCCCAGGCCAAAAGGTGACTCCAGTTACACGATACAATTCGATGAGGGCGAATTTCCAGAGAGGGACACCTGGGACGTTTACTTCATGAACATAGCAGATCAGGTTGCATCCAGGGGAACATGCCATAGAAAGCATGTCGGATGTGTTCTGGTCAGGGACAGGACGATACTTGCAACGGGATACAACGGCTCTATCAAAGGCATGCCTCATTGCGATGAGGTTGGCCATATGATGGAGAACGGCCACTGCACCAGGACCGCTCATGCCGAGCAGAACGCCATCGCACAGGCTGCGAGATACGGTGTTTCGGTAATGGGTGGGGAGTGCTATGTAAACGCTTCTCCCTGCTGGACATGCTTCAAGATACTGGCAAATTCCGGTATCGAAAGGATAGTTTTCAAGGAGTTCTACAGAGATGATAGGATCTTCGAGGCTGCGGAGCATATCGGTATGGAGCTGGCTCACCTGAACGACGAGGGAGAGCTCAAGATCTATGTAAAGGGAAAATGACAGCTCTTTCAGAGCTTGAGGTCCGGTTTCTCCAGACGGAGTTCCGTAAGCTCTTTAACGGCCCTTTCCACGATCGGTCCCGAATCCCTGTAATATTCGTTTATGACAGATGCAAGTTCATGGTAATCGGTCTCATTCCTGTAAGCGAGCCACCTCAGGATATCTGCCCTGTTGTGTATCTCTTTTGTGATCTCCTCTGTGGTGAAACCTTCTCTGTCCATGATCTTCTCGTAGAGATTGGAATGCCCGGAGAACCTGAATTCGTCCTTGGCAGGATTCCAGGTATATACCTTGTTGGAGATTATCTCCTGTGAGACCGGATCCTGACCAACGACCTCAACCAGGTCCTTGATCCTTCGGGTCCTCTTGTTCTTGACCCTTACCTGGGCCTGGAGAAGCACCAGGTTCAATCCCAGGATCAGGATACGGGGGATGTTTATGGGTGGGTTCTCGAGCCTGTGCACGATGGCCGCGACAGAGTCCGCATGGATCGTTGCATAGGTGACCTGTCCCGTTGCCATAGCCTGGAATACCGCCATTGTCTCCTTTCCCCTGACCTCTCCCACGATCATATACTCCGGTCTCTGTCTCAACGCTGCGACCAGCAGTGTGTACATATCTATGGACTGCCCCGAGGTCTCACCTTTCTTCTCCCTTGTAAGACCCGCTATCCAGTTCATGTGTGGCAGCTGCATTTCCCTTGTATCCTCGATCGTTATTATCTTTGATGATGGAGGGATAAAATGGCTCACAGCGTTCAATGTTGTGGTCTTTCCCGAGGCTGTTCCTCCAGATACCATCATTGTATCTCCGTATTGAACTGCCAACCATAGATGGGCGGCCATCTCGGGTGATAGTGTCTTGAAGAGGATCAGGTTTACCATTGTCAGGGGATCTTCCTTGAACTTCCTGATGGTGAATGATGATCCCTTTGTGGTAATCTCTTTTCCGAAGGTTTCATTCAACCTTGAACCATCCGGCAGTGTTGCATCAAGTATCGGGTCCATTATCGAGATGTGTTTTCCGGACCTCTGTGCAAGTCCGACCACGAAATCGTCCAGTTCCATCTCGTTCTCGAAGACGATGCTGGTCATGGTGTTCTTGTACTTCCTGTGGAAAACGAATATCGGGATCCCGGTGCCATCGCATGAGACGTCCTCCATGTCGGGATCTTCCATCATGACCTGGATCTTTCCGTAGCCGAGGAAAAAATTGGATAGGTAGTAAAATATCTTTTCGAACGGTTCGATCTCGATCTGTCTTCCGGCCTTTGCGAGGATCTTCCTCATCTGGTTCCGGAGTTTCAACTCGTTCTCGACATCATCCGAGCTTGATCGATCGATCTCGATCCTGTGCTCGATCTGGTCCCTGAGCCAATCATGCAGATATTTTTCCTCGGGGTTCAGAGGGGGTTCTATCACATCGTACATGAGGTCCTTGGTCTTGTGGTTCCTTACCACCCTTGTGAAGGAAAATCCTTCCCTTGCCGGTTGAACCTCATCCACGATCTCCCATTCCTGCTCGTTGATCGGTGGTATCTCAAAGAGCTTTCTGTTCTTGCGTTGTTCCCTGTCCTGGATCTTCCTTCGGTATCTCATTCTATCCTGTGGTTTCATCTCTGCAAGGGTTTCATCATCGATCTCCTCTTCCTTTGCTTTTTTTGTTACCGCTGGTCCCTTCCGGAACAACCATCCGAGGTCAAGCAGGGATCTCTTGGTCCCGGTCTTCCTGTCCTTTATCACGATGTCATCCTCTTCCATCGTGATCATGGGTCCATTTTCGGTCCCGTCGGCCTCCATGCTCTGGTCATCCTTCTTTTCTTCCGGTTGGTCAACGGCCCCTTCCATTTCATTCACCCCTTGGAAAATAGATAATGTTACTGCATATTTTCTCGATTGAACATCTATTGGATTGTATTTAATTCTTGCTTATATCTTATCTGGTCAATAAGAATGAGGTCTGGTGTTCCCCGGGTCATCCCCTTTCCCATTTCAGCTCCTTGGTGGAACCGGTGGCCTTCCACAACCTTGTCAATCCTTCCTTGAAGGCCTTTGGTTCCTCTTTTGCAAGGTCCTCAACAATGGTATCCAGCCCCTGGGCATATCCCATCTCATGGGTCGTATAGCTCCAGCCTGCACTTTTTGTAAGGTTCAGTGCCTTTACAAATGCATATTTTGCTGCCTTCAACTTGATGTCCCCGCCGCTGTGAGCTTCCACGACCTTCGAGGCCCCTTCCTTCCCTCTAACAAGGAACGCTATTGCACATTCATAGGCGAACTCGATCATCTTCGGTGGGTCCCGGGGGAGTGGAAGCTTCTTTCTCACCCTGCTCTCCTCGACCCTGAACTCTGCCTCCTGAATGATGATCATGGGTTGATATCTGGGTGTCGGATACTGCTTGAACACATCTGCAGACACCTTCTTGTTCTTCACGATCTCTATCAGGACCTCTTTTCCGACATCTGTCCAGAAGGGTTCCATGATCTTGTTGGCAGTTGGGTCAGATGATATTATCGGACCATTCGCATGTTTCAGAAAGACCTCCAGGACCG
>JAYEPK010000426.1:0-2315 GCA_034723935.1 Thermoplasmatota archaeon | reverse complement strand
GGACAGGAAGTCATGGAATTCCTTGTCGTGCGGGCATATCTTGGAGTTGACTATGTTCTCACACTTGTGACAATAGAAGAAAGCAGGGAAGCCCATTGCTTCCATGCCAAGGTCCGGGAACTCCTTGAATATCTGCTGGGCGTCGAAGGGTCCGTAGTAACTTCCGACACCTGCATGGTCCCTGCCGATGATGATATGGGTGCATCCGAAGTTCTTCCTCATGATAGCGTGGTGGATGGCTTCTTTCGGTCCCGCATATTTCATCTCGTAGCGGAGGATCGACATGTGTGTGATATCCTTCGGATAATAGTTCCTGATGAGCTCATCGTATGCTTTCAATATCACATCGTCCCTGAAGTCGCCCGGTTTCTTCTTGCCGATGACCGGGTTTATGAAGAGACCGTCAACGAACGTTGCAGCCGTTTTCTGGAGGAACTCATGACCCACATGAGCAACGTTCCTGGTCTGGAATGCGACAATGGTATCCCATTTCTTTTCCTTGAAGAGAAGTCTCGTTTCCGCAGGTGTTAGTGTATTGTCTTTGTACGGGTTCTCCAGATCGTTAAGCAGTTCGATCTCACCTCCAAGAAGTAGGTCCTCCATCTGGTTGACCCTCTGTACACCTGGATGTGCCTCATCGGTCGTCCTGAAAACGGACTTGGCGTATTCTTTCCTGTCGAAACCGAACATGTCGTCCACGAACATCCTTGCCATAGGTCTGTCGTTGTGGTACAAGATGACCGCATCTCCCTCGTCGAATGTCTTTTTCTCCTTGTTTATATCAAGGACAACGGGGATGGTCCATGGGACATCATCGGGGAGCCTCATGTCGACGAGAACGGATTGTAGTTCGTCCGACATCATGAATCCGGTCAACGGAGAGTATACGCCCGTGGCTATGGACTCCACATCCACCGCATTTACCTCTCGGAGGTCCACTCTGGGATAATCATCGATCTCACCCAGTATCCTCTCTCTTGTCTTCTCTGGTGCAGTTCTTCTTATCAATCTTCCGCCGTGTGGTTTGTTTACCATCATATCACCGAGTTTATTTTGTTATCTTCAGTCCAGATAGCCGAGTGCCCTGAGCCTTTCTTTCACCTTCTCCTCTTCCTCTTCGGAGAATACCTCTTCCTTTTCGTCCTCCTCGAGACTTGCGAGTACTTCACGGAGTACATAGGTCACGTAGTCAGAGACCGATGTGAATCCAGTTCCCTCGATCCTGCCCTTGATCTTGCGGTAGAGCGGGATCGGTATCGATACGGTCGTATGTTTTCTTTTTTCGGTCATGTTATCGCCTCATGATGTTCAATGTTATTTAATGCATATTAATTAATCCTATAAATATCTTACCACTCATTTCTTCCATTCCCGCATACATTCGTGTATTTTATAGCATGATGATTATATATGATAAAAACAGGAATATAATTGTTTTTAACCAGATGGACATGATATTCCCAGAGAGAGGTGCAGGAAGATAACCAACTTGATCCGGGGACATATTTGCAAGCTGCGTCAATGCGTATTGAAGCCAACATGTATTGTATTGAAACCAACTTTAAATAATGTTATTTAATTACATTACATTATGAACTCGGATGAAGACCTGTATGGCCGGGACGTGGTAAACAGGAGGATAATGACGGGGATAGCAGTTTTCACGGTCGTGGTGATAGTCATTGGGGGAGTACTCCTGTGGCCCTCTGCCAGTTATGAGGACTGCAATACTATAACACTGTACGGTTTCAGTGTCAAGGGAGAGGTATTCGACGAGAGGATAATCCCCTCATTCAAGGATCACTGGAAGAACAGGACCGGGGAAGAGATAAACTTCGAAACAACCTACGCGGGTTCGGGCAAGATCACCAATCAGGTCATTGCCGGGGCCCCTGCGGAGGTCATGGTGCTGTCAACGGAATGGGATGCGATCCAGCTGGAGAGGAACGGATTTGTAGAGACCGACTGGAGATCGTATCCTTATCAGGGCACCATATCACGCTCTCCATGGGTAATACTTGTCAGGGAGGGAAACCCGAAAGGGATCACCGATTTCAAGGATCTTACAAGGGACGGGATCGAGCTGGTGCATGCGGACCCGCTGACATCCGGCGGCGCCTGCTGGTCCGTCTTCTCCGTTTATGGGTCGGAACTGAGGAGGAGCGAGGTTCATGAGGGTTTCAAGAACGCGACCGCCGCCGAGGAGCTGTTGGAGGGCATTATGCACAATGTAATATCGTGGCAGTCATCGGCCCGGAAAGCGCTGTCGCAGTTCACTCTGGGTTACGGGGACGCTCTTATTACATACGAGAACG
>JAYEPK010000425.1:0-2316 GCA_034723935.1 Thermoplasmatota archaeon | reverse complement strand
ATAGAATATCCGGGAGTTCAAGGATTTGAACGTAGTTGTTGGAAGGTCTGCGTTTCTCCTCTTCGCAGAGCTTGTAACCGCGCACAATCCACAAGGATTGCTGCTGCGCAAATCCGGCTCCCGGCGCTCATATTCTATCTCCAGTGAAGTATTTTTCCAGTCCGGAGATAGAATATCCGGGAGTTCAAGGATTTGAACGTAGTTGTTGGAAGGTCTGCGTTTCTCCTCTTCGCAGAGCTTGTAACCGCGCACAATCCACAAGGATTGCTGCTGCGCAAATCCGGCTCCCGGCGCCAATTATATTATAATTTAAGGGAACCGAACTGACCATATTATCATTGATGATCAGGAAAATGGATCTCAAAATTAATTGGGAATTACCATTTTCCAATGATCCGGCTCCCGGTGCCTTTGATCAGGCGTACATCATATCATCACCATCATTTTCAAGAAGAGATGCTTTCAATTTCTTCTTCTTTCGGTCCTTCGATTTATGTTTGACAGCTTTTCTCTGGGTCTCATCCCTTCCGAGAAAGGTGAAATCAGATCTTTTCAACCTGATGAACACACTATCCGGAAGTCTTTCCAACTGCACCCATCCCCTTGCCTCCATACCTTTCAAAGCTCTTTCCACTACCTGCTTTTTCAACCCGGTTGCATCTATCACATCATACATGGTCACCGGATATCTACCAAGCAAGACCTTCAAGACCTTGGCGTCAACCGATCGCGAATTCACCTGGACCATCGATCAACACTCCCATTCGAGAACAACTCCTTTACATCCCGTGTGCTTGCATCCGTCTTGAAGATCGTTGGAGAGAATCGGGACCTTGAAAAACTGTAACCAAGACCGATCAACCCCTGCTGGATCTCTTTCATACCAGGAGGTGAGCATTTCATCGAACTCGAAGTCTCGTTGACATCGAAACCAAAGGGAGGTAGTCTACTCTCTGTAACCGCATGA
Organism: Thermoplasmatota archaeon; assembly: GCA_034723935.1. GTDB lineage: Archaea > Thermoplasmatota > Penumbrarchaeia > Penumbrarchaeales > Penumbrarchaeaceae > JAYEPK01. The sequence continues at coordinate 1,349 of JAYEPK010000425.1, read as the reverse complement.
TCCAGCATCTCGCAGATATTCTTGTAAGATGACAGGTAGGTCCAATCTCTTTTCTCCATTCCCAGAAGGACCCTCTCAAGGAACTCAATATCCTCAAGAGGTCCGGACCAGAACGGTCCAATAAGGCTCCCCCCACCTACCGAAACGTCTGATATTCTGTCAAATATCATTGGAGGAAAAGGTTTCTGGTATCTTGCATATGACATCTTATCCAGCATCTTATCTGCTCTACGGGCTCCCCTCTTCACCCTTAAATCTCCTCTGATGAAATGGTCATGAGAATAGAAGAACAATGGTTCGATCGAAAGCTCCAATGAGGCAGCACGAGCTGCCAATGCTCCAACCAGCACCCTGCAGGACATCTCCTGATAGGAATGTATCAGGGAGAGCTCCACACCATATCTCCTTCTGGCAACTCGGGGAATGGATCCTGTGAGAGCGGCAGTATCTGTAGCAGTGACCGCTATTATCCCTCTATCAAGGATCCCGTCAAGTGAACTTTCGATGAAAGGAAGCGGAGAGCCAAAGGGATCGATATCCACATATGAATATCTCCTGTGAAGAAGGTGTTCTCTCAGGTCCTCGTGCAGGAACTCCACATCAACCTTGTTCAACCTGGCATTTTCTACTGCTGCTCCTATGGAAGCAGGATTGATATCACATCCCGTGACAGGGGGACAATCCTCAACCTCTCTTGCGAACCTGATTGCTCTGGTACCTGCGCCTGTCAGTGGGTCCAATATTCTCGGATGTGATCCGGGAAGCATTCCATCATCCACGAATACCTGCATGAAAAGGACCGAAAGGTCCCTGTTCTGGACCATTGCCGGGTTGTAGAATACACCATCTTTTTTCCCAGGTCCTTTTAACCCACCCGAGGGTAGGATATCAAGAGATATTTTCCCTTCCAGGACAAGAGAGTTCCGGGAGGGTTCAGGAACCGGACCTTCCATAATGTACACACTAAGGTGGAATGATAATTAGGTTTATCTGAAGCAAATACTGGAGTATTGTAAGATCAGGCGTACTCTCTCCAGCTATGCTTGCATTTGGTACATCTGTAGAACCGGGTAGTTGCCTCATCAGCTGCCCTTGTCTGTCTCAGATGCCAGTATGCTCCTTTGTTTTCGCATTTGGGACAGAAGACCGTCTCATCCACTGGCATGGTATCCAGGTCCTCGAAGACAGGAACATCATTGAGATCCTTTTCAAGGTCTGCTTTGGTCTTTGATATGGATGTTTCCTTTATTGGTTTCTCAAATTCACATCTGGGACAGATGAGATTCTCGCCTTCGGGTCGAAGCAGTGTTTTACAGTTTGGACAGAACATGATTAGCACCAATTTCAGT
>JAYEPK010000424.1:0-2328 GCA_034723935.1 Thermoplasmatota archaeon | reverse complement strand
ATAACATGTACGTTGGAGGGATCTTCAGGGATCCTGCCGCTTGTTCCTATGCAAAATAGAACATGGTGTTCTTTCTTCGAGACATTCCCGTATTCCTTTGATCTCGATCTCAAGTCCCATAATGTTCTTTCAACATCCCTTTTTTTCATCTTCTTCCATTTAACCTCGACGAACGCGATATCGTCCATACCCTCTGCGATCCAATCGATCTCTACTCCTCCCTTCCACCATTTTCCGATCTTCAGAGGTACAAAGGGTAACATTCTGGATATCACTTTTCTTATGGAATCTTCGAACGCCCTACCCATGAACGTATCAAGGTCCTTTCTATATCTCAGAACAGCACCTTCGGTATCGTCGGATTCGATCTCCTCGAAAAGGTCCGAAACGAATCTGAACCAGAACCTGAAATACGGATCCCTGAAGTAGTAGATGCCCTGCTTTCTCCGATGACCAAAGGGTAGTTCCTTTTTTACTATGCCGATATCAACAAGAACGGATAAGTACTTCGAGACCTTGCTTGGGTCCAGGAAAGATCCTTTCCCTATCCGGGTGACCTTGCTGCTCCCTCTGGAAATGGATTCAAGTATCGAATAATAGGTACTGGGATCATCAAACTCTTCCTCCATCAATTGTTTTGCCTCTCTGAAGAGGAAGGTGTTTGGATCCAGGAAAAGTTCTTCCAATTGCTTTTCCAGATCCATATCATCTTTCACGAATTCAAGATACCTCGGGACACCGCCAAGTATGGAGTAAAGGAGAAAGAGATCCTTGAACTTCATATTCGGGAACCATTCCATCACATCAATGATATCAAGAGGTTGAAGGTTCAGCATCCCCTCTGACCGTCCATAGAGAGGAGCACTGTATTCGAAGATACCCATTTTCATGATCGAGAATGATGAACCCATAACGATAAGCATCATATCCGAATCCTTCAGAACCTCATCAATGATGGTCTGGAACTCACCAACAACGTCGCTGTATCTGATGATATAGGAGAACTCGTCAAGAACAACGATCTTTATCTTGCGATCTCTGAGATACTCAAACGCTTCCGTGAAGGATGAAAAGTCTGGTTTCGGTATCTTCAGTTGATCTCCGATCTCCGAGTTCATCTTATCCAGATTGCTGTCTGCCTTCCTCTTCTCGAACTGGACCCTGAAATGGTCCCTGTCCTTGAGGAATTCATTGATGAGCCTTGTCTTTCCAATACGACGTCTTCCTGTTACAACAACGAACCTGAACCCTTTCCTCTGATCAATGTCATTGAACCATAGTAGTTCTTTTCTCCTTCCGATAAAAGTTCTACTTTTCATAATATACTGTAAAGTATAAAATCTATAAAAAATTTTCCTGGCTCAGTATTGAACATCATGGTTGCGAACATGATTATCTTGACCTATGGTCGATATTCGCGATCCATATGGCCAGAACGCCAGATAGTATCACAAGTTATCTTTTGGACAGTAAGGGCTTTGAAATTACCGGATAAACCAATGAAAGGGCCCCCCTCCACATGAGGAGCTAAACGATCATGACTGAAGGAAAACACCGGCCGAAACTACATTTCAAGACCGTCAGTACATTTCCCGGAGAGCTCCATGTATCTTTCCTTCCAGTCGCTCCCATCAGGTAATTTACCATCATTGTAGACAACGTCCCCGCCGATCATGGTTCCCTTTACAAGGTTCCCGACGGCGGAATAGACCAATGCCGACATCAGGTTGTCCTTCCTCAGAGGCATTATCAATGGATCGATATCGAGTATACAGAGGTCGGCGTTCATGCCCTCCTTCACCATTCCCCCGTTCGTACCCAGTATACTGTTCCCGTTTACGGTCGAGCATACAAGCGGATCCTCGGCGAACGTTGCAGTTGGATCCCAGTACTGTCCCTTCTGCAAGAGGGCCATAGCCTTCATCTCCCTGAACATGTCCAGAGAATTGTTCGATGCTGCACCATCGGTACCGAGTCCCACGGTAACTCCCAATTCTTTCAGGTCCTTGAATGGAAAGAAACCACCGGTTGCGAGCTTCTGATTTGAATTGGGACAGTGAACGACAGATGCGCCCCTCTCCTTGATCCGATTGAACTCCCACGAAGCTGCCCATCCCAGATGGGCAAGGACGCTCTTCTCCCAGAGAGCTCCATGTTCATCAAGCTCCTCCACCGCAAGTCTTCCGTGGTCCCTTTTGTTCCCGAAGACCTCCTTCCTTGTCTCGGAGCAGTGAACGTTCAGGAGAACGTCCTTTTCCCTCGAGAGCTCCCCGGCTTTGACCATCGCCTCTTCATCATTGGTGTATATGGAGTGAAGGTTGACCATCG
>JAYEPK010000423.1:0-2334 GCA_034723935.1 Thermoplasmatota archaeon | reverse complement strand
CATGAACTTCTATCTTCTCACCCGGGAGGATATGTTTCGGCCCGTCCACATCATTGATCGTGACCGTGTGGAGTTCCGGCATATGGTTCACCGAGAAGAAATTTATCCGGATCATCCTGTTTACCCTCACCGTATAGGAATCATCGGTTCCAACCATTGTAAGGGTGTGCTCACCATCAGGAGTGTTCGAGGAATCCCATATAAGTTCCCAGATGGAATAGGCTGGAGCTCCTTGCGCAGAAGCAACATCAACAGCATAACCTATGACCTCCTCATCAAGATACAGGCTCACATTGTGAACGACATTCCCGACAGCGGAATTCCCGGGTTGGGCAGTTCCCTCGAATTGAATAACACCACCCTGGACATTGCTGAGATCCGGTTTGACTATTTCCAGGATCATCCTCGTTACGGAAATGTCCACCCTCTCGTTCTGATTGCGTTCAAAACGGAACTGGTCAGAATTCCCCCTGGCCCCTCCCTGGATCTCGGCATTGAAGGTGTATCTGAGGTAATCCTGGTTCAACCTCCCCACAACCTCGACATCGACATTCCCATCATCGTCCGTCAGGATGGTCGATCCGTCCTGAGGATAGGGGACCGGATCGGGATCAATTGTCCATGTGATCGCCGCTCCGGGTAAAGCATCTCCGTAAAGATCCCTTACCCTGATATTTGCCCACCAGTACACTTCCAGGACTGTATCTCCGGAGGGTGTTGGAGGTTCCGATCCGCTGTCCACTTGATGGAGCTTGGCTCCATTCTCGGCATCGATCTGGAACACATCCGACGTAACATATGACAGCACATCCATCTTCTCCGCCGGTGATTTTGCATGGTCCCAGAGGACCTGTCCGTTCTTGGAACTGAGCATTACCCTGGAGAGGCCTTTTTGTACAAGGGTAGTGTCCAGACCGTCCTTCGCCTCGATATCCGTGGCAAGGAGGATCAGGTCCAGATCGGATTCAAACTTCATCTCGGTCTGACCGCCATAGGCTCCCTGTGATTGTGAGCTGTGACCTCCACCCTTTCCACCCTTGATGAACATATCACAGCTTCGGATATCAACGGTTCTCGCACGTGTCGTCATTTTCACATTGCCGCCCAAGCCAGCCACGATACCGGAAGCATATGCATCACCTCCAGCCCCTCCCTCGACGATGAACTCGGAACCGGAAAGCTGCATTGAATGGCCGTTCGAAGTCCCCAGATAGAGCCTTGCATCACCTCCGGCTCCACCAAAATTATCCTGATCGCCCAGACCACCGTTGTGGCCCAGCACGCTCAGTTCCGAATCGTTCACCTTCAGGTCCGATCCCTTTGATATCAGGCTTATCTCGGAGGAACCGCCGACCTCACCGGTCTGAACAGCTGTGGTTCCATTTATGACAGATATACTGGACCCCATGATCTCGATATTCGTTGCCTTGATGTTGACGATACCTTCGGTGACGGAAAGCAGCCCCGGAGTTTCATCGTAACTGATTATCCTGAGCGTACTGTTCACCGTATTGCTCCTGCAGATCACCCTCTTCGCCTTTACTGTCCCTCCGATGATCTCCAGGGAAGCATTGTTCAGGATGAATATAGTGTCATATTCTCCATACCGATTCCCCGTAAGCTCGAACTTCACGGTCTCGTTCTCGATCTCCAGGTCCTCCCCGGAAGCCCTTGTCGGGGCAGCGTTCGCTTCGATATCCGGACCATCTGCAAATGGCATGAACAACGAGAAAATGAACAGAGATACTACCAGAATGGTTATTGTGGACAAAGTTAGCTTTTTCATAATATCCCCCCTACAGTCCCCTCCTCATGGAAATGTCGCTTGCACGGCTCCTGGCAGATTCATATTTCCGGTCCCACATGATCATCAGCAGAAAGAAACCGAAACCTCCAAGAACGAATGCAAGAAGGGTTATGATCGTCAGGGTCTCGATCGGAGCTGCAATGAGTACAGGGAGGAGGAAAACAAAACTGACGATCATGAAACCTATTGATACCTTCTTCCTTGCCTTGAATATCTCCATATCAGTCCTGAGGTCGATTATCATCTTCCTTCTGATGTAATCCTCATCCTCTTGGGCAACATCTTCCCTGGTGAAAGAGAACCCACAGAACTTGCAGGTTACGGTCTGCTGTTTTGTATCTTCCAGCCGCTTGTGACAGTTCGGACATTCTAAAAGTCGTGTTCTCTGAACCATGGGTATCACCGCCCCAATTGGGTTAAAAAATATATATCTTTCTAGGTACTCTTTTTTACAGGGCCATATCCTTAATAGGCTTGAAACGAATAATGTTTCTGTCTGGCAGGTGGTGAACATGGAGATCAGGGAT
>JAYEPK010000422.1:0-2347 GCA_034723935.1 Thermoplasmatota archaeon | reverse complement strand
TATTGATAGCGGGAGTTTCGGGATCTTCTGAACTTGCCGAGCCGACCAGAGGAGGTCTTGACGACCCCTTCGATCCGACCTTCCATATGATAGACCATGGGAGCACGATCTATCCTGGTCAGGATGAGCGCTTCTACATCGACATATACAGCACTTACAACGGGTCCGAATACCAGGGAGCACTATCTCCCGGCAATGAAACAACGGTTAAGGATGTGAAGATGCAGTTCGTCGATGCATTCTACGAAGACGGATCAATTGCAGACAACGATCCGTTGGTCTGGGATGTGAATACATTCTACAACAACGATGGGGACGGATATGAGATAGCCAGGTACAACTATGGTAATTTTTTTACGGATGCATCCAATAATTACCTTGAATACTCGATCAAGACAACTGATGTCATGCCGGGTAATTACATCCTGAAATTCAGGATAACCTATCAATATATGGCCGACTGGAACGGAGCAACGACCTATGATTGGATGTCTGCGTCCTTCGATATTGAGTATAACATAAATGTCAGAAGCTACATGGCGGCAAACGGCTGGCCCGATTATACCCTCTATGCTTATAACGAGAACATGAACACGGATACGCTTTATTCCGGAGCACAGCACAAGCTCTTTGGTATTATGAACATTAATTCTGCTTCCGGGACTCTCACGGATATTCAGGGGATCATGTCCTTCCCGGGGAATCCGATAACCGTTGATGCAAGTGTAATACCCTCGGAGACCATTCCTTACTACTATGCTTGGAGAATCAATATTCCATCGGACCTCGCCCCCGGAACTTATGAGGTGATGATCCATTTCAGGTATATGAGGAACGGTGAGGAGATCGTTGAGGCACCGGCACTATATGAGTTCATGGTTCAGTACACTCCTCTCCTGATGCCTCCGGAATTCAACGATCTCGAGACTCCCTTTGCAACGTTCAACAGGGCCTCGCTCCCTCATTCTCTGGACATTCCCATGACCAATATGGGAAATGTGGATCTGAAGCATGTTGAGGTCCGGCTGGATATGTCAAATACCAGATATGTCGATAACAGCCAGATATGGTTCGATGAGAACAACAACGGTTATGAAGTGATGGAAGAGCAGGAGATCGAGCTTGAGCTTGTTGGGGTTGGAGAGACAGAGGTTGCTACCTTCAATATGATAAATTTCCTTCCCAAGCTTCCTCCGGGGCTTTACAAGATTCCACTTGACTATCTTGCCAAATACGATGACATGGGGGAGACCGGCAAAACACCGGGAGAAAGATTATCCGGTTACTGGAACGAGATGGGATACTACCAGCACCGGAACATCCTGAGGGATATCGTGTATCCTGAGGATAACAATGAGGGACATGTGCCGTATATTCTGATCCGCATTGTTGATGATAACGGTCCATTGTTCACTGGAAATATTGACTATCGATACGACCAAGATCCAGGCGCGACCAATGTATACATGCGTCTCAGGGTAGAGAACCATGAGATGTACGAGTTTCGGAGCATTGTTTATAAGATCCATATCGATGGAGGCTCTCCATTTGCCTATCCCTACAGCTCGGGTATGGATAAAGTGAACGCCACGACCCTGCCTCCGATATATAGATCGGGCATTGGTGAATCAGATAGATCTGGTACCGCATCGGACAGCTTCTATTTCTATGTGAATATCCGGAATGACGCGCTTCCGGGCATGAACTATTTCCAGGTGGATGTTTCCGGGTTCGATGAGTTCAACCAACCCTTCGAAACAATGTTCATGGGTTACATCACGATCAATGCTCAGCAGCCAAGGTTCCAGCATACCAACATCACCGTTGGGGATATACTGGATGATCGTTCTGTGGAGGTTACAGTTGCCATTCAGAACATGGGGCTTGGCGGAGCAAAGAACCTGAGTTGCTTCTTCGTGTCCAATTATGGCGGATACATCTCGACGGATCCAGTGCAGGAGATCGGGTATGTCGGCCCGGGTGATGAGTTCATCTACACATTCCATTATAAGCCGGACGGTGAGAGAAGATACTTCAGCTCGAATTACAATGGCTATATCTACTTCGCCTATTACGACGATATCGATGAATATGACGAGATGTTCTCGGGCAGCAGTCTCTATATCAGGTTCGATATCTATGATAAACTACCCGATATCATGATAATCAACGTGAATGCGCCGTTGGTTGACAGAAATGATGATTTCCAGGTCGAGGTAACTGTCATGAACGTCGGTGGTTCCACGGCTTCGGATATTTCTCTGCTTCTTCCGTACTCTGCTTCATATTTTGACATCGAGAACGCGGAGCAGGATATGGACGACCTGGCCCCGGGTGAAACCGTTGT
>JAYEPK010000421.1:0-10201 GCA_034723935.1 Thermoplasmatota archaeon | reverse complement strand
GATGGTCGGATTCGATATCACAAAATCTGCGATTTTGCTTATCTTCAGCAAATGACTATGTCATTTACTCAAGAACCAAAGCCGAATCACCAGATCATTGTATTATGATCAGATTCGGCGGAAGGTGGGCCCTGCAATAACAAATCCAATACTGGGCCCATTGTCGGTTAATCCGGCCGTGCCCGCCACTTTTCTCTAAACGTTCATTTATTCATTATCAGTAGTTTAGAGAAAAGCCAGCCAAATCACCAGGTTGGAAATAGATCAGCAGATTTGGCCAGGCCTGCCATCATAGATCATCAGAAAATTACTGGATGGCAGAAATATTTATATTACAATCGAGGGGATGGTCGGATTCGATATCACAAAATCTGCGATTTTGCTTATCTTCAGCAAATGACTATGTCATTTACTCAAGAACCAAAGCCGAATCACCAGATCATTGTATTATGATCAGATTCGGCGGAAGGTGATCTTCGGCGATATGAATTCCTACACCGACAGATTGCTGGCCTCGGGTTTTGATGGGGCCTACCTGGATATCGTGGATGCGTTCGAGTATTACGAGTGATATTTCTTTATCCCAATCTTGGGCCAATTATCTCTACTACGATCGTGAATACATTGGCGTAGAGAAGGAGATCGTTCCTGCGGGTCATGGGTGGTTCAATCTCACAATTTCCGGAATGCGGCAGAGATCGTGATATCGTCTTGACCAGACCCTCCAATAATTTGTTCACCATTCAGATATCTATGTTTTTGATGGGATACCGGAGCAAACCATGGATAAATTATTATAATGCCTGTGTATGGTAGGACCATCGCCAACAAATGGCGTATGGAAATAATAGTATGTACGATGATAGACGTGGAGGAGGTTTCAATCGACCTCCTCGAGAGATGCATGATGCAATATGTGCAGATTGTGGACAGAAGACCCAGGTCCCTTTCAAGCCTGCACCGGATAGACCAGTATACTGCAGAGAATGCTTCCAGAAGAGAAGGCCGAACAGATATTGATCCTATCAAATATCGATCACTGATCTGAAAATAAGTGTTGCATCAGATCTTTTTATCTGAGTTAACATGGTCAAAAGACCTTTTTCTAATATATTTATAAGGGAAAGGTCTATTTCATTTTCATCATATTTAGAGAGGAATATTGGATATTTTCTTTGGTACGAAAATGGCACGCTCTAATCAATTCGTGCAACTATCATTTTCATCCTTATGTGTGGCCCGAAGGGTCATGAGTGCTTCATTTAAATTGTATTCTTAATGATCTTCTCCAAGTCCGTATCCTCGGCCATCGGTGGTTCTGAAGTCTCCGTCTCCGGGCGGATATCTACGGGTTCGGATGTTTCAGGAACCGGATCATCAATGTCAGGTTCCTCTGTGAAGGGAGCATCATCCGTCAGGCTCCCGCTTGGAGGGTCCACAACATCGGATCCGACGGTCTCCGAAATGGTGGCCCGTATCGTTCGAGGCTCCGAAACAGCTCCCTTGATGACGGGTGTCTCGCTATCTGCGCCCTTGTCCGTTGTGGTTTCGATCAACGGTTCTTGAGGGATCAGAAGGTCCGGTACCTCTTCTTCATTATCGGTGCTTTGCCCCCTTATTCTATTGATAACGACTCCCAGGACCACTACAACAATGATAAGAATAATTATCCCTATGAAGAATATCTTTTTACTCTGGGATGAATTCTCTTCGGGCTTTGAGGATGTATCATCGTCATCATCTGCTGGTTCAGTATCATCATCCACTGGTTCCGTGTCATCGTCATCCACCGGTTCGATATCATCATCGTCATCATCTGCTGGTTCAATATCGTCATCATCCACCGGTTCGACATCATCATCATCCACTGGTTCTATGTCATCATCATCGTCGTCACCAGCAGGTGGCAGTGACGCTTCGGGTAATGTGCCGTTCTTAACCAGAAATGAACTATCAGCGAAGATCTCGATGGAGAACACACCGATCAGAGATCCATTTTCCAGGGAGGCCGAACATGAATAGTTACCCGGAGGCAATCCCATCCCAAAAAACGCGTATCCGTCCATCATGGTGGAGGTGGAAACTGTCCAGTTCGATCCCCAGGGCCATTCATCCTCGGGTGATAATGTGATATTTGCATTGATGACTGGTGAGCCGTCGGTGTAAATGAATGGGCCTATGTATGGGGTCACGTTCTGAATTGGTGGAGGTGGTATGTATTTTTCGAGGACAGTTACGATAACGACATCTTCGATGCTCCAGGCTCCTCCGTTATCCAGGACAGAAAGGGTGAAGATGTAGTCTCCTTGTTCAGATGGTGTGAACCTCGGTTTCGAAGAGTTGTCCTCTTGAAGGTTCACGGTCCGATTGATGCAGGTCCATTTGAATTCGACAATGATCCCATCATGATCATAGCTCTCCGAACCATCAAGGACCACAAGGTCGCCAACATATGCCGTGACATTCTCACTTGCTATTGCCACGGGTATCGAGTTGACATATGGCTCCTCAACTTCTATGATAACCTCATCCGGTTCAGAATAGGATAGGTTATCATCCATGACAGTCAGGGTAAATCTGTAGGTTCCAGCTTCTTCGGGTGTGAAGCTCGGATGGGAGCTGTTCAGGTTCAGCAGGACAATGCCTGGATGAGAGGTGCATGTCCAGTTCCAGAGAATGATCTCTCCATCCATATCCTCGCTTTCCGAACCGTTCAGTATCAGGATCTCTCCCAGTATTATTTGCCGGTCAAGTCCCGCATCTGCACTTGGAGGGAGGTTGACCCAGGGTTCGACTATCGTGATGTTGACGATATCCTCTTTGACGCTCCATGTGGAATTGTCATCTTGAACACTCAATGTGAATGTATAAGTGCCTGTTGAATCCGGATAGAAGAAGGGTTCCGCACTATCAGTATTGGTCAGATCGATGGCATGGCTGATGGATGTCCAGTTCCAGTGTTCTATGGTTCCGTCGATATCAAAGCTCTTGGTGCCGTTGAGGAACACGGAGGTATTGACATATCTTGACTTGTCCACTCCAGCATCTGCCACCGGTGGATCGTTTGGTTTCAGAACATTCACAAGAACCTTGCTCTCGTTGGCCCCATTTGACCATTTTCCGAAAGAATCATTAACAGCCAGTGTGATTTCGTATTTTCCTACCTTGTCCGGATCGAAGGTTGGCATCGCAGAATTGTCCGATGGCATCAGGGAGCTGTCCCTTATCAGTGATCCAATAGGATATTTTGTAACATTCCAATCATACGAGAGCAGTGTTCCATTTTGATCCCCGTCAGGTGCATCCTGAGGATCCATGCTTGCTGTTCCGTTGAGCGTTACATTATGTCCCAGATAAACGGTTTGATCATCTCCGGCATCTGGAACAGGAGCGTCGTTCGTGACTGTGATGTTCACAACACTCTCATCTGCCAGATTGGAACATTTTTTATATGTATCTTTTACCGAGAGTTTGAAGGTATAATCTCCCTCCATATCAGGATAAAAATATGGTTTCGCATTCTTGTCGTTTGGTTTCAATGACAGATCATTTATCGATGATCCTGAAGGTTTTGAGGTCACATTCCAATCATAGGTCAGAATATTTCCTTTTGTGTCACCATCCGGAGCATCTTCGGTATCATTGCTGGCTGTACCGTTCAAGGTAACATCTTTACCAATTATGACCACCTGGTTCGATCCCGCATCTGGAATCGGTGCATCATTGATGACGGTGATCTTGACCTGGTCCTCATCACTTAGGTTGGACCATTTTCCCATGGAATCTTTCACGGAGAGGTTGAAAGTGTACAAACCCTCCTTGTCCGGTATGAGATACGGCTTTGCAGTTCTATCCGATGGTTTCAAGGAAGAATCATTTATTGTTGATCCAGCTGGCTTTGTGGTCACATTCCATTCATAGGTCAGTTTGCTTCCTGTGGTGTCACCGTTCGGTGCATCTTCCGGGTCAGTGCTTGAAGTTCCGTCCAGGGTCACATTGGCACCGATCCTCACGGTTCGATCACTGCCAGCATCCGGTATTGGTGGGTTGTTGGGTTTGGTAGCTTCGGTGAGGTTCGTTCTGTAGATCTTCACACCATCGCCCCATGTTGCTACCGCAAGGTCCAGATCCCTATCGTTATCAATATCCAGGAAAGCGGACCCGTAGCAGGTCATGTTCGTGGGAAGTCCTTTTCCGCTCACCAGGGTCCAACCGAATCCTGAACCTGGTTTATCACTTCCATTTCCGGTGAACAGATGGAGTCCGGTCCCTGCTTTCGGTGCAAGAAGGTCCAGATCGCCGTCCTTGTCGAGATCATCAAGCTGGATCTGCGGGAATCGACCCGATGAACCGTAGTTCGAAGGAAAACCGCCGGTGGGGGTCGTCCAGACGAAATTGGTTCCGCCGGTCCCACCACTGTTTCCGAGCAACATCTTCATTCCGCTGTCCCGGGTGGTGAAAAGAACATCTGCATGTCCGTCCTCGTTAACATCCCCGATCGCAACTCCGAGCATTCTGCCGGTCTTTGCTGAACTGGGTAAGGATGATGTTCGATCTGTCCAGCCGTTCCCATTTGAATTCTGGGTGAAGAACTTCAAGCCAACGCTTCCATAACTTACTGCTGCAATATCAGGAAGGGAATCATTGTTAAGATCCTCGACCGCGATCCCTGCATATTCTCCTGAAGTGGGAAGTCCGTTCGAATTGGAGGTCCATCCGGAGGTTGCAGAGCTGTTTCCGTAGAATACTTTGATCCCGCTGCTTGTGGTCCTGGAGGATGTGATCGCGAGGTCCAATCTCGAGTTCTTTGTGAAGTTCTTCAAAACAACATCGTTGTAATATCCGGAGGTCAAAGGAGAGGTGATCCCGGTTGTTGACCATGACCCGGATGAATATTCCCAGGCTCCGACACCGGAAATGGTGCCACCCCTGCTCCCCCATCCTTCGTCTCCGGCATAAAGCTCGATCTTTCCATCACCGTCAGCATCACCAAGAGCAACTCCTCCCCAGCTACTGTAGGATGGAAGTCCCGATGAGGCAGAGGTCCAGGTTCCGTTTCCGTTCCCGGTATAAGCATACAATCCCTTTGTATTTGCCGTGCTGTAATCCTCTCCACCGAATGCAATATCAATGTTGGAATCACTATTGATATATCCACAAGCAATTTTATTGAAATCACGAATTCCATTTGTGTTCTGTGGAAGCCCGACACCATATCCGGTCTCGAAGGAATTCAGTGTATTCCCTGCTTGGCCTGGGCTGTCCATCGGACCCCCAATATCAATGTCTACAGGACAGGGATAACTCTCTTCGCTGATCGAGAAAACAATGGTTGTTGATATGATCGATAGGAACAATAATATGCTCCCTACGAGACATAATGACATTTTCATATGTTTTGTTTCATTGCATGATCCAAATGATCCTGGATTGATCAGTGACACGTACGGAGGAAGAATTCGATTCATATTTAAGGTTTTAGCCATTTAAATGTGTATCCTTGGCCAAGATTCGAGTTTACTTTTTCCCGATCTGAAGTTAACCGTTCGTTCCTATAGCTAAAAATAAGAAAAAATGGTCCGGTGATAGGAAAGCACCGGACCAGGAAAGATCCTCTACTTCTTTCTACCATACAGGAAGAAACCGATGCTAAGAGCGATAAGAGAACCAAGAAGGACCAATTCAGTCCCCATAGGACTGTCGTCGGATCCTCCATTGATATTATCCATGATCTCCTTGGTCACATCCCTGGAATCTTGGTTCCACTTTGTTTCATCCTCATCGGCAAAGGCTCTGACATAGTGCACCATCTTTGCATCTTCTTCGATCTGCTCGGGATCGAAGTCCTCTGTCATGTTCTCATCATAGGGGCCCTGCATGTACATGTAAAACTCCCACTCGGACCAATCGGTATCTCCTCCGTCCCCTGTCCCTTTGAAGTACATCTCCATCGTGTAACCCATGAAGGTCATTCTCTCCGTGATGTCGGGCCCCTTGCTCCAATCGCCGCTGTCCTCATCAGGATCCCCCTCTCCATCGTATGTGATCATCGTATTGCTGCAGTGATGTATGTCTCCTTCCGTCGTTCCGGAAATTTTGATCTCGATCTCCATCTCCTCATCCGAGACATCGTAATCGAAGCTAACGTCCTTTATCTCAACCGAGATCGAGTCATCGGTCGGAGTTTCCGTGGCCGGATCTATAAATTCTTCATCATCATCCCACCAGTCATCATCATCCCAATCATCATCGTCCCAGTCATCATCATCATCATCATCATCATCATCATCATCGGCAGAGTCGAAGTCGAGATCATCTTCGGCTGTCGAGAAATCCGACATGTTCATGACCATTGCTGTAGCAGCTATGTCGTAAACGGTGTCCGATGAAAAATACGTCTCGGAAAGTTCCACAACCAAGGTGTTGGAGTTCTCCTCGTAATATGCTGTTTCGTTGAGGAATCCGTAATCTGAATCCGCCCATGAAACGGACATCATATTCAGGATGGTCATGTAGGATACCTCGATATCCTCCTCTCCGTCACCGGTGGAATCTATCAGTATGTAGAAGGTATAGGAATAGTTTGTTGTCAGTTCAAGCGGGAAATCTCCTGCTACCTTCAAGTATACCATTGCGGGAAATGAGTTGTATGTGATCCTGAGCTGGGTTATATCGATGTTGTCGACAAGATCACCAACATCACCGAACTCTCCATAATCCCCTGTGGGATCGGTTTTCAATATCTCTCCTTCTGTCCCGTTAACGAGGCCAAGGAACGCGGTCAACATCAGCGCAAAGGCTGTGATCAGTATCAATGTGTTCTTCATTTGATCTTACCCCCAGTGTTCAGTTGATGGAATCATTGAGTATTAATAACTTATCTGGGATGCTCGATCTACATCCGATCAGAACTTGATGGATGATCGTGATCTGATTCTCTTCCCCGAGGAGGTCGATGGTCTCATAATTGATGTATCCACTTTGTTTCCACATGTGGCTTGATCATACCAGTAGACGGGACATGAAGATCAAGGTCCTTCGGATCGGGCATCCTGCTCACCGGGTAAGGGATCTTCAATAGGGGGAGCAGTTCGATCTTCAGGAACTGCAGTATCCATATATGGAACCCCCGCAGGAGCTTCCTGAGCGAATTCTTCCTGTGGCTCCTTTTGTTGTTCTGAACCGTTCTGTTCCTCCTGCACTGGAGGAGTATTCTCCTGTATGGTTCCGGGAACTTTCTCCGGTTCCGGTATGATCTCTCCCGTTTGTACCGGGGATGGCTGTTCCTGGTCTGGATATAGATCGGCGTAGAGTACCTGTTCAAGGGTTTTTGCCGGTTCCTCTGGTTTTTTCTCCTCGGGAGTTTCCTCGGGCTCTTTCTTCTTTCTCATCAAGAGCAGGATAACGATGACCAAGACGATCAGGACCAATGCAGTAGCTATGATGATACCGATGAGAAGTCCCGGTCCCTTCTCCTTGTCGCTGGTATCATCATCATCCGCAACATCGTCATCGTCGTCATCATCTGCAGATGTGGTCCGGTTGATGACGATCGTTGCTTCTCCGGATATTCCCGAGAAATTGCAGTAAACGGTCCAGGTTCCCGGTATCTCTGCAGTGAAAAAACCTGTAGTCTGCATGTTACCTCCCGAAGCTTCCCACCGGGGTATGATGGATACCCAATTCCAGTCAGTATCGAAACCCTCTGCGGAGAACTGGACATTTTCATGTAGGTCCATGACAACATCATCTGGTTCGACAACGATACGGCTCAGGTTCCCGGGTGATATATCGATTATCTCGAATGCGGAAAGACCCGATAAGTTCGCATAGACCTTCCAGAAACCGACAATATCTCCCTCGTACAGACCACTCTGGTCAACGGATCCCCCGCCTTCTACCTCCCAGACAGGATCTATCTCGATCTCATTTCCATTGGCATCATGACCGACAGCTCCGAGCTGGACGTTCTCGTCAGCAGTGATCGAGTAAATATCGGTAAGTACTTCCAGGGAAACAAGCTCCCCTGGTGTGACGTTAAAGTTCGCCTGACCGGAGATGAAAGAGCTGTTAGCGAAAACGGTCCAGGCTCCCACTTGATCTGCGGTAAAATAGCCGAATTCATCTACCGTTCCGCCTCCGGTAACTTCCCATTCGGTGGAAGCCTCGACGATGTTCCCGGCCCTGTCGTATCCAACCGTATGGAATTGGACCCCTTCATCTGCGGTAACTGTGATATCTGCCGGAGCGATCTCGAGGCTCTGAAGTGGTCCGGGGAGCACGTTCACAATGGAACTCTCCGAGAAAAGGACCAGATCCCCATATTGAATGAAGAACCTGTATGTGTGGTTGCCTGTATCCAGACCGGTCTCGAAACCGTACAGCCTTCCATCGGTGATATCCACATCCTCTCCGATCGGGACCATGGTGCGGTTCTCATCATCGATCTCGATCTGCACATCATCTGGCAGGTCATTGTCCGGATCGATGAACTCTACGGTGAAATTGAACGTATCATCTATGTTTCCGCTGTTGTATGATATATCGGTTGACAGGATCCGACCTGGTATGTCGTAGGATATGTTCAGACCAAGCAGGGTCGGAGTTGTCTTCACATCATCCGTGGTCAGGTTGACCAAAATCTGAATTGCAGTGTTCATATCATTCCCGGACCAGATCATGTCCCTGTCGGAATACGATGTATCTCCTGTTCCATCGGGACCCGAGAAATTTACATCTATCAGATCACCGATCGTTGGAGCAGACCTGATCCGTATGGCTGCAGTTGTCCCCGCAGGCAGGTCCAGATCCATGCCGATATTGCCCCAGGTAACGTTCTCTTCCGCCTCAAAGGGATATGATTCCAGCGTTCCGTATGCACCCTTGCAATTGTAAACGAAAGCAAGTGAGCTCATGCCCCCCGGATCTCCGGAACTGCATTGGAAGGTGAGCTCATATAAGAGACCCTCTTCGAAACCATTCAGGTTATGGAGCAGTATCCTTCCGCTTCCACTTGACAGGGTTGTGTAGAGGCCAGCGTTCATGTTGGAATCGCCCCAGGTCGTTCCATCCTTCGAGAACCTTATCTTTATCGAAGCATCGGATTGGAACCCTGCAGTGTATGTCATCTCCTTGAGTGAGCTTGCAGAGATACCATTCATCATATCAACGGATCGGAAGATGCCGGGTGCTCCTTCACCAGTTGATGTGAGGTTGAGCAGGAATGCACCAGAGAATCCAGGGCCCCATGTGTCGGAATATCCCATAATGTAGATACCGAATGGACTGGCAAGAGCTTCGATCCCGATATTCCTCCCTGAACCTCCATACTGCTTGGACCAGGTCTCTGTACCTGAGAGATCGACCCTGACTATATAGATGTCATCTGATCCGGATGAAGATGTTGATCCGACCATTGTCACACCAGTTATGTCCAGGGTCATGGACTCAGGTCTATCGTTACCACTGGTACCGTATGTTTTCGTCCATTGTGCCTTTCCTGTGCTGTCAGCTTTGATCAGGACGAGGTCCAATCCAACTCCCGGCATTGACATGATAAGACCAAAGGCGAAGATATCTCCACCCGAGAGCTGTGCGACCCTGTAACCCATGTACCAGGATCTTCCACCGTATGTCCGTTTCCAGATCTCAGAACCCGTGTTATCAAGTTTCCAGAGAGTGATCATTTCGATCCCGTTGAATGGTTCCGAATCCCCAACGAGCAGGAAATTACCATCATTTGTCTCTATCAAGTACCTTGCCACTTCATCTCCATCGGTTCCCCAGGTCCTGTTCAGGATCTCTTCTCCCGAGCTATCGGTCTTGATAAAGAATGCATCGTTGGTGTTGTTGGTCGATTGGTTCTGCTTATATCCGCAGATGGCGATGTCGCCGGATGATGTTTCGATGGCGGACATCCCCCATCCAGTATATCCCAATTGATAGGTCCTGTTCCATATCTCAATACCATTGCTGTCGGTCCTTATGATCCATGGGTCCAGATAATAACTACCGTAGGAGACGGAATAACCGACCATTATCAGGTCTCCGTTCGCTGCTTCGGTTATTCCTCTCCCTTCATCGTTCGTGGTCCCACCGAAGGATCTGTTCCAGAGCATATTTCCATCGGAGTCCATTTTCAGGAGCCATAGGTTTATACCATGTGATGCAACAAATGAAGTTGTCGTGCCAACAGCTGCAT
>JAYEPK010000420.1:0-2348 GCA_034723935.1 Thermoplasmatota archaeon | reverse complement strand
AGATAGCAACATCTGGATATCTGGTTTATTTTTCAATGAAAATGAAATGCGATTTCCACCTGGAAATAATAGCTATAGGAATTGAGTCTTCTATTTGTATTACCATTATCAACGAACTTGACCTTGTTTTTTCCAATAAATTTGGATTACCACGCCCTCACGTGAGGGAGATCCTCGACCTGATACTCTCAATAACTATTGTTGAAACTGAACCCGATCACTTGAATTCATTAAAAGACCATGATCAAAGAATTCTGGTTACAGCAGATCTCAATTCATGCAGTCATCTCATTACTGGAGATAAATATCTGCTTGAAAGAATATCCTTCAATGGAACCAATATCATATCTACCAAAGAGGCGCTTTCTATCCTTGAGAGGATTCAAACAAAGATATGATAGTTTGACAAGTTCACCTGTATCTTCGACCTTTATGATCAGTATCCCTACGATCATTGCAGCTTTCATTGTTCCTTCGAATGACCAGGATCATTACCACCGATAGGATGGCTATAATGATGAGGATCACGAACACGGTAAGAATCCAAGATACTATATCCACGCTATCGTCCTTCTCCTCCATCATTGCACCGACCCTATCGGTCGCTTCTCCTTCCCCCACATCGTTATTGGCAACTACCCAATACTCGTAGGTGCGCCCCCTCTCGACATCCACATCGTTCTGTCCCAGATATGTATCGGTAACGGATATTCCAAAATTCTCCGTCTTTATCTGCTCGGGATCGTACCTATATACGGTATAGCTCCATATCCTTGAACCACCATCATCGGCAGGCGGCTCCCATGAGACCCTAATAATGTAGCTTTCCACGGTTATGTTCAGGGAGAGCGGTGCAGAGGGAATTCCCAAGGGTGTTACACGACACCATACTCATCCTCTGCCCTAAGAAGCTGGAAACCGGTCACCTGGTCGAACCTTCCCAGGGTCTCGATCTCCCACTGGACATCCACTTTACCGTCACATGCAGTGACGGTGAACTCATCCGGTCCTGGTATGGTCCCTTCGAGTGCTGCATATTTCGGATTCCTCTCCACCGTACCATAGTAGTAGGCGATATGCGGATTTCCTTCCTCATCTATAGCGATCGAGGTGTGGTGGCTCCCCCCTGGTCTTGCCCAGATATCGCGATCTACACTCTCCAGCTCCCAATCACCGAAATTACCCGAGGCCAGCTTCATCTTGCTGTTGGTCCAGTCAAAATAGGCGATGAAAAACTTGCCGTACTCATCTACGGCAAGTGATGATCCGTCCCCAACCTTGTACTCCGAATCCACAGTTTCCAGCTCCCATTCGCCATTGACCAGCCTTGCGTGCCTCAGGTCCCAGTTCGTCAGGAGATAGTAGCTGATATGCGGTCTATCGTCACCATCAATAGCTATGGAGGTGCATTTTCCCACATTGTCGTCTCCATCCACGGTTTCGACATGCCATCCCGTGGTATTTTTCCATGCATATTTCAGATTCATTTGTTTATCCGGTTGAAAAATAATGATGAAGAGAACTGTTAATAATCTTGACCAGTGTTATCGCTGTGAGAGCTTGCGATGTCTAAAAAGAGGAGCACAGGACCGGCAGATAATGACAAGGGCCCGATCAAGCGGAGGCTGAGGGATATGAACCCGGTAATGCTTGTCATAATCGGATATGTCGTCTATATCGCTGTGGGGGCCGTTCTTCTCACTATGCCGATCTCACAGTCCGGGAGCGTCAGCTTCCTGGACAACACATTCGTTTCGACATCTGCTGTTTCCACAACTGGTCTTTCCCCGGTGAACATCTCCGAGGACTACAACTACTTCGGTCAAGGTGTCATACTTGTTCTTATCCAGCTAGGTGGGATCGGTTACATGACCTTCTCCTCTTTCATTCTCCTGTCCCGTAAGCAGGAGCTCCCGGATAAAAGGAAGAACGTCTCCAAAACGGTATTCTCGATCCCCAAGGATTTCATCATCGAGAAGTTCCTGACAAAGGTGATGATCTTTACCGCTGTAATAGAGGCCGGTGGTGTGTTGGGGCTTTATTTCGTGTTCCGATCGGAGGGTGTAAGCAACCCTCTCTGGCAGGCCGTGTTCACCTCGGTCTCGGCCTTCTGCACGGCTGGTTTCGCTCTCTTCAACGGAAACCTCGAAGCCTTCACCGGAAATTTCTGGCTCAACTTCATAGTCTCCATACTTGCCATTTCCGGTGCGATCGGTTTCATCGTCTTCGTTGATGTGTTCAACACTATAGGGAAAAAACAGGAACATCTATCCTTCACAAGTAGGGTCATTATCAGGATGACCTTCTGGATCCTCATCATCGGAACCTTCCTTGTTCTCATCAGTGAG
>JAYEPK010000419.1:0-10219 GCA_034723935.1 Thermoplasmatota archaeon | reverse complement strand
GGTGGAGCAGCGGAAAGATACATGGGAACCGCTCCACCTGTGCCCATGACGGTACCGGCAACGTGTGTTCCGTGACCGTCAATATCATCGGGATCAAGGCCGTAGATCACGGTCGTTCCCGTGAAGTCCACGCCGAACACAAATTTCCCTCTTAGCGACTCATGTAAACTGTTGTCCACTCCGGAATCGATTACTGCAACGACCATTCCCTCTCCCGAATAGCCAAGCTCCCAGGCCGTCATGGGAGAATATTCCTCCGACTGTCCGGACCTCGTCGCAGGAGTGCTGATGTCAAGGGAATTGACCATCGGAGGTCTGTACTCCAGCATGGTGATATCTTCGTTCATGAGTGAAAGAAGGTCCGGTACATCCTTCCCTGGTATCGAGAGATACGCCGCTGTCGAATATTTGCCCACGTGATGGAACTGCAAGGTCGAGACCATGGAAACGATCCTCTGCACATCCACCGGAGCAGGATAATGGGAGAAATGAATGTTTATTCCAATTAGCTCCCCGTCTCCGTCAAGTTCCGAGAGATCTCCCTGGAGAAGATCATCGATGCCGTTATCATCAGTATCCTGATCCCAACCAGACCAGTCGAAAGGCTCGATATCGCGAAGGTCCCATTCACCAATGCCGGACAGGCTCTCCGCCTGGGAGCTTCCGGATAATGATGTGAACATGGACATGAGTAGTATGAAGGCAAAGAGGACGGGTACAGTGTATCTTCTCATCTTATGCTCACCAGAGAATTGATGTATCGAACTAACCCCTGGCATTATTTATAGTTTCAGACTGATAGACTGAAAAGAAGACTGGATCTATCGATCATGATGGTAGCCTGGACCATCAAAATAAAATAACGAGCTCCCCATTATCTGGACATCGTTACAACCACCGTGGATCTTCCATAAACACCCTTGACCGGTTTGGAATATCTCATTTTATCGTTGTTTCCAACGGGAGTTATAAATCTTTCTGATGGAAAAATGGAATCTGTATGATACTTATAAATATCAGGAATATTAATTGTTAATTGGTGATTTAATGGCTAAACTTGGAGATGTAAGGGTAGTTTACCTCGGAGATGAGGACGGCAAGAAAAGCGCCAGCGGTGCAGGTGAGGACAAAGGCTCATATATCGAAGTCAAGCTAAACCCTTCAAAGAGAAGGACGAAGTTCGATACTGTACTCATACCCTGGAACAGGGTCATAAAGGTAACAGTTTTCTGAGACGTCCTGCAGATCAGATATGACCGGTTGATCTCCCGGTCCATTCACTTGTTCAGGTGGTTCTCCCACATTATATAAATTGAAAATTGACGTTTGACCACATACAGATTGTAGAACACTTATTAAAGAGGAAAACTTGCTGTGGAAGGGAGTATCATTCCGAAAGAATGGCATGACATTTTAACTACGACCACACTTCCAATATCCGGCACCGCCTACACACCTGTCAACATCTTTAAATACGCCCTCCCGGATGACGGAACTCGCCTCTTTTATCAACAGGAGAAGGTGGTCTTTTACATGACTGATGCAACTGAACCAATGAAAACGGGAACAACCACACTCGGAATGGTCTGCAAGGACGGTATCGTGATGGCGACCGAGCACAGGGCCACCATGGGAACTCTCATCGCGCACACCGAGACCCAGAAACTTTTCAGGATCGACGATCACATCGGTCTCACAACTGCAGGTCTGGTCGGAGACGCACAGACCCTGGCAAGGCAAATAACCGCAGAAGCTGAGCTCTACAAATTGAAGAGAGACCAGCCCATGAGCTTGAAGGCTGCATCAACACTTACAGCGAACATACTGTCAGGATCCAGATACTATCCCTACTGGGTCCAGCTGCTTCTCGGAGGATACGACAGGGACGGAGGACACATCTACTCCCTGGACGCAGCCGGTGGATCGATACCTGACAAATACTGTGCAACAGGATCAGGCTCCCCATACGCATATGGTGTTCTCGAGGACAATTACAAAGACGGTATGAAGACCACGGAAGGGGTCGACATTGCAATAAAATCTCTCAACGCCGCCATGAAAAGGGACTCTGCCTCGGGAAACGGATATGATGTCGTTGTCATAGACAAGAAGGGGTGGAATCCGATCTCCAAAGAAGAAGTTGAAAAAAGGAAGCAAAAATTAAATATTAAGTAGATCATCAGAGATATAGCGGATGGGCTCCGTAGAGCCTGTTCTATCTGTTTGTTATCAAGGATGTCTCTATTATTTCATCGCTAGCATGCCGCATTATTATCAAGTTACATATTCGCTTTCCGGCTAATTGTTCTCGAGTTGGTATCCGGAGAGCCTATCTATTCGAACTCTGCAAGGGGAGTGGGATATTGACCTATGAAGCGTTAATAAGGCGACTTAAGAAAGAGGTAGAGGAGATCGTTCCTGATGGCATCGATATCACTGGAGTTGATTTTGAGGGCCCCGTTGTGGTCATTCAGACCAAGAACATAGATGACTTTGTGGATGATTCCAATCTCGTCAGAAAACTGGCACAGGGACTGAAGAGAAGGGTGGCGATCAGACCGCATACATCCCTCGTAAAGGACGTGAACGAGGCAGGGGAGATCATAACAAGGTTGGTACCGAAGGAAGCACAGGTCACGGATGTCGCTTTCAACCACGACTCCAACGAGGTTACCATAGAGGCGTTATCACCCGGACTTGCGATAGGAAAGCACGGTTCCAACCTCAACGAGATAAAGAAGGAAACGGGATGGGCTCCCCAGGTCGTGAGGACACCTCCGATAGAATCTAAATCAGTCAAGGATATCCGGGAGTATCTCAAGGGATCCGATATCACCGAAAAGAGAAAGAAGTTCCTCAAAAAGGTCGGAAGAAGGATCTTCAGGGACATACCCGATGATGAGAACTGGGTGAGGACAACATCCCTTGGAGGATACAGGGAGGTCGGAAGATCCTGCCACATGCTCACCACACGAAACTCCAAGGTGTTGATCGACATAGGCGTGAATGTTGGTTCCCAGAGCAAACCTTCACCTTACCTGCAGATCTCCGAGGTCCAACCTTTCGAAACCATCGATGCGATAGTCATAACCCATGCTCATCTGGACCATTCGGGGCTTGTACCGCTGATGTACAAGTACAACTATGACGGGCCCATCTACTGTACGGCTCCGACAAGGGACATGATGGCACTTCTGCAGCTGGACTACATCAAGGTCGCTGTTGCAGAGGGGAAGAGACCACCCTACGAGTCCAAGCATGTCCAGAACGAGATACTCCACACAATACCGATCAAATACAACGAGACCACCGATATAGCCCCGGATATCAGGTTGACCCTGCACAATGCCGGACACATCCTTGGTTCCGCATCTCCTCATTTCCATATCGGAGATGGCTTGTACAATATTGCATATTCCGGTGACATCAAGTTCGAGAGGACATGGCTGTTCAATTCCGCTACCAACAGGTTCCCGAGGCTGGAGACCTTGATAATGGAATCAACATATGGTGGTAAAAGGGACTTCCAGCCTACCAGAAAGGAAGCGGCAGCTCAGCTCAAGTCAATTATGAAAAGAACACTTTCAAAAGGTGGAAAGGTACTGATCCCGGTATTTGCAGTAGGTCGTTCGCAGGAGGTCATGGTGGTCCTTGAGAAACTGATGAAGAACGGTCAGATACCGAGGTCACCCATATACCTGGACGGTATGATCTGGGAAGCGACCGCGATCCATACAGCCTATCCCGAATTCCTGAACAACCAATTAAGGACACAGATTTTCCAGCGTAACGAGAACCCGTTCCTTTCCGAGTTCTTCAATAAAGTGGATTCCAGGGATATGAGGCAGAAAATCCTTTTTGATACGGAACCCTGCGTGGTCCTTGCAACATCCGGCATGTTGAACGGAGGGCCGGTCATGGAATACCTGAGGATATGGGGTGTTGATCCAAAGAACACCCTTGTTTTCGTCGGATACCAGGCAGAGGGAACCCTGGGAAGAAAGATACAGAAAGGGATGTCCGAGCTTATCATCTCGGAGAAAGGAAAACCCACTGCGATATCGCTCAGAACAACAAGCGAGACGATCGACGGTTTCTCCGGTCACTCGGACAGAAAGCAGTTGATGAATTATATTTCCACGATGGACCCAAAACCCGACAAGATCATCATTCACCACGGTGACGAGCACAAGGAAGGAGACCTGGCCTCCTCGCTCCACAGGAAATACGGGATCTACACAACATATCCAATGAACCTCGAGACAATGAGATTGAGGTGATGGGACTTTCGGCAGAAAGCCCCTGTTCCTGGATATTTGAAGGCAAGTGATCCGTCCAGTATCGATGAGAGTGCTGATTATCTTCTGGTCCTTGATCTCGAAAACGATACGGACATCCAGGTTGGATCACTTGGAAACATTCATTTCAATGGAGGCATCTATATCTACACAGGGTCCGCCAGGAGCGGTCTGTGGAGAAGGGTGAAAAGGCATCTGGGGAGACCCGAAAAGAAAAGATGGCACATTGACCATCTTACATCCATTTCCATAAAAAAAACAGTATGGTGGAGAGCCCACCGGGAAGCAGGAGAATGTCTTGCCGCGAAGCTGCTTGGCAAAGAATTCAGCTCCATCATTGGTTTCGGATGTTCCGACTGCAGGTGCGGGGCGCATCTGTTCTACATTGGAGATGACACTTCGTTCCTATAGTGCCAATTTGATGAAGGAGTATATGGAAAAGATCATGGTCAAGGTTCCAAGAAGCATCAAGACCATACCACCTGCTGCCCTCACATCGGACCTCTTCATCAGTTTCCCTATAAAGGACGCGCCTGTAGCAAACAGGACCAGCGGTATGGAAAGGCCAATTGAGTAAATGAACAATGACATTGCCCCCCAGAATGCCCCCCCACCAACGCTTACAGTATCGACCCCCATGAAGCTTGCTACCAATGCGGATAGACCTGAAACCTCGACGAAACAGACCATGGATATCAAGGTCCCCACGATGAGCATGAACCTTCCTTCTTCCTTCCCCTTCTTTCTCGGTCCCAGTTTTAATAGATACAGTAAAAGCCTGTTCTTGAACCCATGACCGACCCTACAGTTCCTTGAGCCCAGGATACCCAGGAACACGAGTCCGGTGGACAGCATGATCAACGAGAGGAGCAGATATCCAAAAGCCCTGAACCATGGGAACGAGGATACATCGGATATTGAATCAATGGTGTATCCAAGAGCTCCGAGGATACCTCCAAAAAAGGTCAGGACGACGATCCTTGGCATTGAAAAAAGTAAAGTTACACGGAGGTCCTGCTTCACTCCCTTTCCCCTTCCGGCAAGTCTTAAAAAGAGCAGCGGACCGCAGGAGAAGTTGCAGAAGGTGAATCCCTGAACTACCCCGATGAAGAGCAGGATCAGGAGGATCATGTACTGCTGTTCCAGAAATCACACCTTCTTGAAGTAAAACTGATCATCACGTTTTTTCTTTTTGGTCCTACCAGAACACGATTGTTCCGTAGAGTATCAGATAACCGATCAAAAAACCCAGTATCGTTCCACCGTTCAAGGGCGGGAGCCCTGCATGGGCCTTGCCCTTCAGCACCCATCTCATCAGGATCCCATATCCAAGGAGCATTCCACAAAGTGCAAAGAGCGAAACACCCAGTGGGGGATAGATCAAGCCGAACAATCTCGCACCACCCACAGGGGAGATGAAGAAAGAGATCGATACTATGAACAATCCGGGAATTATCACATCGCCAAGCCCCATGAACAGGCTCTCCCTCTTTCGCTTGGGGCCCATTAGATCGATCTCATCTTCGTAGCGGTATGACCATTTCATCGGGAACACGAGGAGTATAGGCATCTTCGCTTCCACTACGGAATCCGCTAGTGCGATCATGTGCTTGGTCTTGTAGACCGCTACCGCGTCATATCCTGCCAGAAGGACAAGAAGAAGCAGTGTGAACAGAATGGGGAACGATATCCCCATCAAAGCGATCACTCCAGCCCCCATGATAAGCCCTCCGAGATCAACGAGCCACCACTTGGGTTTCTTGAGGAGAGCGATGATCAGGCCGATCGATAGGGCAAATGAGAGAACGAGAATGAATGTTTGTCCCCTTGCCCTGTATTCCAGCTTCCCGATCCCGATCTCATCATCGGCCGTTAACAGGATCTTTCCGGATGGTTCGAACTGGTAGAGGGATCTGTATCCGAATAAACTCCATTCATTCTCATCTTCTCCTTTGATGGAGTGCAATCTACCTTCTCCGATATACAGGAATTCTGTCTTGTTACCGTTTTTGGAATATGAGACCCGTGAAGGATCGAGCTCATTCCCGGTGTAGATCTCTTCACGATCCCATTCGGTATCGATCAATCCAAGCGCACCATCGACGCTTGGATCGCTGGAATCATTGGTCCAGAAGACCGCATTGTCACCGATCTGTTTGATCCAATGGAGACCTGCAACATTCATCTCGTTAGAAGAATTTATACGTACAGTATCATTAATTTTTAGGAAACCAAGTTCCCTGAGCCCTATAGTGGTCGATACCAATGTATCTCCACTGCTCCAACCGATGGCCGAATGGTAAGGGCCGCTCGACGAATCGATCTCCTCGTTCCATTCCGTTATTCTTGATGGCTCCATCAGAGATGATGTTGAAACGCTCCATTCTGTCTCATTCTCCCAGAATGAAAGGAATAGATGTTCAATAGTTCCCTCCTCCGTATTCGTTACCGGGACGATGTTCACACCAGTTGGGATGAGACCTGTTCTGTTATGGGATATCATGCCATGGTCCTTGAGCTCTCCATCCATGTCAATGGTCCGGACATGGATGCTTGTTCCGACCCTGTCTCCAACAACCCATAGACCGGAATTGTACTGAAGCGGAAAAGGGTCATCCATTTGCTCTATGACAGCTTTCTCTTCATAGACATACAGACCCTTTTCAAGAAGGTGGAAGGAGCTGTTGGTGAGCACCACAAGAGAGCCGTCGATATTCTCCGGATCAAGAGGATAGGCACTGACAACGTTCTCAAGGTCCATCTCGAAATCCTCCCACACAGGCGGAGCTCCATTCACAATGATGTCCAGCAAAGGTGTCATCACACCGATAGTTGAAAGGAATACAGCAAAAGCCAGTAGATACTTGAGGTTTCGTTTTCTCTTTTTCAGAAATTTTCGAAGCAGAAGGAGCCCTATGGCAACAATGATCATGAACCCGAGGAATGCAAATGCCCAGAGTGGGTTCTCTGCCTGCTCACCGAAGGCCGAGGAGAAACCCATTGAATCGAAGAACGGTGCAAGATATAGCGCAAGACCGACCGTCACAATGATGAAAACAACCATCATTGCAATGGGAAATACCGCCTGCTTTGGTTTAAAATTCCTCTTTGCCTCTCCCTCTTGAGGCTCCCTGGCTGTTTCATCGTCTGGCATTTTAACCAACTACTTCTGAACTGCCTTGTAGCCTATCTTCCTGAGGAAATCAATTCTCCAGGCCTGGTCGTCCGGTCCCTCGATACCCTTGGGTTTGCTTCCGTCGATGACACCGACAATCCCACGGCCGTTCTCGTTCTCCACCACGAGAACATCCGTCAGGTTCGCGGTGGCGCAGTATATCCTGCATACTTCGTTTACCATCTTGATACTGTTCAGAATATTGATCGGAAAGGCGTTCTTGAGGAATATTATGAACGAGTGCCCGGCTCCAATAGCATAAGCATTCTTTTTTGCGAGTTCCACCATCTCATCGTCATTCCCTGACCATCTGACGAGGCAGCTCATCGATGCCTCGCAGAACGCCACGCCGAACTTGATATCTGGATTGATACACACGATGGTTTCGTGGATATCCTCGATGGTCTTTATGAAATGGGACTGACCCAGGATGAAGTTTATTTCATCGGGCTTTTCAACTCTGACGCTCTCTATATCCATATGCTCACCTTGACGGTTGAAAGAACAGATAATTCAAAAGCTTTTGGTGGGATAAGGCTCGATTTTACTTTTTGACCCTTGAAAGTGCTTCTTCGGCTCCGGAACCAGTTACCTTCCCTGACCTGATCATCTCCGCAACAACAATATCCACTTCTTCAGGTCCAGCCCCTGCCTGCAGGGCAAGGTTCCTCGCATGGAGCTTCATGTGTCCTTTCTGTATTCCTTCCACTGCAAGCACGCGAAGCGCAGCGAAGTTCTGTGCCAACCCTACTGATGCGAGAACGCTTCCCAGTTCCCGCGCTGAGGTCACACCAAGTATCTTGACAGCTGCCTTTGCTGCCGGATGGACCTTCGTCGCTCCCCCCACAAGTCCCACTGCAGTTGGGATCGTGATCCCGCCAACAAGGTCGCCATCTTCGTTCTTGTAATATTTTGTAAGTGGAGAATAGATACCTTTGTATGCCGCATATGAATGGGCTCCTGCCTCCACCGCTCTGGTATCATTCCCTGTGGCCCTTACCACAGCGGAAACACCGTTCATTATGCCCTTGTTATGCGTTGAGGCCCTGAACGGATCTACCACGGCCAGTTCATATGCCTTCAATATCAGATTCACACCCTCATCTCCTCCGATCTCATCCTTCGGAAAAACTGCCTTGGCCGTTGCCAGTCTGTGAATTGCGAGATTGGAGATGATCCTGAGGACCACACTGCCACCGGTGATCGACTCGAGCTCTGGGGCCAACGCCTCCACCATCGTGTTCACTGCATTTGCTCCCATGGCATCTCTGCAATCGACCAGGACATGGACGATCACCATCTTGCCCATGGAACTGTCCAGAACCCTGATCTCGATGTCCCTTGCTCCCCCACCGATCTTTACAAGAAGAGGATCCTTCGAGTTCGCAAGCTCAAGGAGTTCGCTCTTCCTCTCATCGATCATCCTCTTGGATGCTTCCGGGTCTGGAATGTCCGTGATCTGGATCTGTCCTATCATCACAGGTTCTGTGGTGGTCGTCCTGAACCCACCGGACACCCTGGCGATCTTGGCCGCCTTTGAAGCGGCAGCGACAACACTGGGTTCCTCAAGGGCCATGGGAACAAGATGATCCCTACCGTCGATCATGAAGTTCGTTGCTATCCCCAACGGGAGCTGAAAGGTGCCGACAACGTTCTCTATCATTCCATCAAGCAAGGACAGATCGGTCCCTTCGATATCAAGCCCCTTCAGTTCCGAAATGTCAAGACCGATCTCTTCTGCGACCTTCCTCTTTCTCTCCTCGATCGACATTTTGTAAAAGCCAGTTATATCAGAACCCATTGGAACACCCCTTCCATGATCTCAAACGAGCTTTACCCGGGACCTTTTCAATTTCAGCCCCCTGGGACAATCCATATCATTTCCTACCTCGACCACCAGGACCTTCTGTTCTTTCTGGAACAGTTCTCGCCTGCAGTATCGATGGTTCGGACACCATCTGAGAGGGCATTCATCCATATCGATCCCCACCACCGCTCCCTCCATGGCCTTTCTGCCAGGCAATGAAAGCTCCAGGGAGGCTTCTTCGATCTCCACAACAACGACCTTGCCTCCTTCGTGGACGGGACAGTCATGCTCCTTTTCCCTAACTTTGACGATCTTGTACCTATTTCCTTTCTCAAGATTCTGGCAGATGTTCACGAGCTTGCACTTCGTGCATTCATCCGTCCGTCCGGAGTACGTGAATATAACACCCTCTCTTGCCAGGGATCTACCGATCAAGGATACCTTGCCCATCATTGCTCACTGAACACCAAGCAGGACTAAGGGATATTTATTATTATAGGGAGAACATGACAGCGCCGTTGGTTTTTTTTCCTTTGTGTTCCGTTGAATGGAAAGGGATATAAATAAGAACGACATCCGATGGAATCGGAAGCCACAGCCAGACAATATCTGGACGCCGCAAAACACTCACTGCGGACCTGTAATTGGTACCGGAATGGAACCGACTGGTCGCTTCTGGAGGAATTATCTTGGTAGAGAAGAAGGGAAAACCCAATAAGGGTGAGAAGGCGGCCGAGCACGGTCCCGATTTTCAGTTCATTGTCCGCATGGTAAACAGCGACATTGATGGAGAAAAGAGGATAATCCAGGGCTTAACATCGATCCTGGGCATCAACTACAGGATCTCACGGATCCTGACCGAGGACCTCGGTGTTCCAAAGGACAAGCTTATGGGAGATCTCACGGATAAAGAGGTCGAAAAGCTCATAGGACTCATAG